>JAEYTU010000376.1 GCA_023433825.1 Planctomycetota bacterium | reverse complement strand
GTCCGAGATGGCGCAGCCGAGTCCGTTCGCGACCGCCGCTGCCGGCCTGCTCGGCCCGGAGTGCGGGCGGACGCTCGCCGCGACCGTCGGTCGCGTGCTGGCGCAGGCCGATGGTGCGCGGCGCAGTCGCGTCCTCGCCGACGCCGACGGTGTCGTCGTCGAGACGACGGCCTCGGTCGGCGATCCGCGAATGGTCGCGCTGCTCGCCGGTCTCGCCGCCGATGCGCTGGCGGCGATTGGGATCGAGTCGGGACGCAAGACCGGCCCCGCGCAACTGGAATGGCACGAGATCACGGCCGCGATCGCGAAGGCGCAGCGCGCGTTCCGCGATGCGACGCACGCCGACGACGACGACGACCGCATCGGTGAGTTCGGCGACCTCGCCGCGTTGGTCGGCGCGGGTCTGCTCGATCCGAGCCTGCTCGGCCACGACCTCGGCAACGACGTCTTCGAACGCGACGGCCACCTCGTCACGATGCTGTTGCCGGAGTCGATCGACGGCCGCGAGCAGCACTTCGTCTTCGTCGCGTGGCCGGCGCGCGGCGGCACGGGCCGCGTCCATGCGTCGACGCCCGACAAGGACGCGCTGTTCAACGACTTGATCGCCGGCAGCGCCGGGATCCGGACGATGAGCACGCGCGAGATCCACCCGAGCGGTTCGTTCGGCACGGCGATGGGTCCTGGTTGGCGCGAGCATCGCAGCCTCGTCCGCCGTCAGGCGCGCCCGGAAGGCGAGATCGGGATGACCGTCGAGGACATCGCCGTCTACGAGCTGATCCTCGCGGCCGAGAAGGAAGGCAAGAGCCGCGTCGGTCGCCCGGTCGTCGAAGCGCTGAAGGCGCGCAACCCGATCGTCGCGGCGCGTGCGGCCCATGCGCTCGGACTGCTGAAGGCGTCAGAAGCCGTTCCGCAGCTCGTCGAGACCGTGCAGACGCACGAGGAGATCGAGGTCCGCCGGCACGCGATGGGCGCGCTGGCGGCGATCGGCGATCCGCGCACGGTGCGCGTGTCGGTCGAGGCGCTCGGCTCCGACGACGTCGTCGTCCGCGCGCTCGCGGCGAAGAACCTGGCCGCGCTGAAGACGCGCCAGGCCGTCGACCCGTTGCTCGGTCTGCTCGCTGCCGGCCGCGAGAACGAGGATCGACAGGACTGCGTGCAGGCGTTGATCGCGCTCGCGGACATCGGCGAACCGGCCGTGCTGACGACGGCCGCCAGCGCGGCCACCGGTGGCGACAAGTCGCTGCACGAAGCCCTCGCGTACCTGCTGTCGAGCCTCTCGCCGAGACTGCCGCGCGACCAGGAGCCGAAGGTGCTGATGGGGCTGCTCGACCACCCGGTGCAGCTCGCGCGCCGCTACGCGATCCAGCGGCTCGGCGAACTCGGCGCCGCCGAAGCCGTCGTCGCGCTCGAGAGCCGTCTCGGCCGCGAGGACGCGACGCTGCGGCCGTTGATCGAGGTCTCGCTCGCCGCGCTGCGGCGTGATCGGCAAAACGACGGCGCCGAGAACGCATTCGACAAGGTGCTGGCCGAAGGCAAACGGATCTGGGGCGTGTTCGCGACGCGGTTCGCCGAACTGCCCGACGACCGCAAGCTGATCGCGGCCGGACTCGGCGCGGTGCCGCTCGTGTCGATGCTCGTGCTGCTGGTCGTGCGTCGGCGCCGCCGTCGCCGCAACGCCGCCGAGAGCTGGGCCAAGCTCGTCGCGCCGTCGGACGACTACGTCGCCGAGAGCGACGCCGCCGATGCGGACGTCGACGACGTGCAGCCAGAGCCGATCGCACGCACGCCGGTCGGCGGTTCCGGGCGGCCGCGGCGGTGAACGCGACCCTCGTCGCCTGCGCGTTCGTCGCGTCGACGGTCGCGGTGGCGCACGCGTCGGGGCAGGCGGTGGCGTCGGCGTCGACTTCGACTTCGGCGTCGGCCGCGCCATCGAGCGCACAGTTGACCGTCGTCCTCGCGGCCGACCCGTCCGGTGACGGCCCGCCGGCGCTGGTCTGGCTGCGGCGCTCGGGATTGCCGGCGTTCGCGTCCGCCATCGGCGCGTTGGATCGCGACGCACAGTGGACGCTGCGGCTGACGGTCGACGGCGTGCTGACGGTCGTGCCGAGCGCCGTCGAGCTCGACGCCGGCTGCTACGCACGCATCGTCGTCACGGTCGGCGGTCGCACGATCGACGGTCGTTGCGACACGAATGGGATCGAAGACTGGGTCGTCGAGCGACCGCTGCCGGCGATGCCGGGACGCTTCGCGACGCTGCTTGCGCTGATGCGCGTCGACGACGCCCCGCTGCCGCGGCAGTTCGACGTCGGCGCCGTGGTCGGCAACCTGATGCCGGCGCTGCCCGACGCGGACCCGATGCGCGCGCTGCTGTTCGACGGCGCGGTCGAATGCGGCGACGTCACGTTCGCCGTCGCGCGCGAGGCGACGCGGGTCCGCGTTCGCGGGCGCAGTGCCGGCGGTCTGACGCTGCCCGTCGTGCTGACGCTGCTCGCCGAGCTGCGATCCCGCCCGGATCCGGCGCTGCGGGCGCGCGACGTCGCCGACGGCGAGAGCCATGCTCTGGTCGCGCGCGCCGGTCGCGACGAGCACCGCGACGAGTCGATTCGCCAGCTCGCGCGCAGCGCAGGGGCCGACGAACGCCGCGTCCTGTATGGGCTGCTGCACGCCGACGACGAAGTTCGCGTCGCCGCGATGGAGGCGCTCGTGCGCGCCGGCGACGTCGACGCCGTTCCGCGG
>JAEYTU010000369.1 GCA_023433825.1 Planctomycetota bacterium | reverse complement strand
CGGTCACGGGAGGGAAGACCGAGGATGAGGGAACACGGGCTCGACACGTATCTGGTGGAGATCAACGAAGTGCCGCTGCTGACGGCGGAACAGGAGATCGAGCTCGCCAACCGCATCGCTGACGGGGATCCGCAGGCGCGGGAGCACATGATCCGGGCGAACCTTCGCCTCGTCGTCTCGATCGCGAAGAACTACGTCAACCGCGGTCTGCCGTTCATGGACCTGATCGAGGAAGGCAACATCGGGTTGATGAAGGCCGTCGAGAAGTTCGACCCGAAGGCCGGCTGCCGGTTCTCGACCTACGCGACGTGGTGGATCAAGCAGGGCATCCGACGCTCGCTCGTCAACTCGGTCCGCACGGTTCGCGTTCCGTCGTACATGTCGGAGATCGTCTCGCGCTGGAAGAGCATGGCGCACGAGCTGAACCACCACATCGGACGCATGCCGACGACGGCCGAGATCGCGCAGGAACTCGAGCTGCCCGAAGGCAACTGGGACGTCGTTCGCAACACGGTGGTGGCGAACTCGACGCCGAACTGGTCGATGAGTCACGACGGCGCAACGCTCGATTCGGAAGCGCTCGCGGACTCGCGCGCGCTGCCCCCGGAGCAGGTGCTGTTCGAGAGCCTGGAGCTGAAGCGCCTCGATCAGTTGCTTCAGACGATCGACGAACGCGAGGCCGCCGTGCTGCGGATGCGGTACGGACTCGGCACCGGCAAGCCGATGACGCTGAAGGCGATCGGGCAGAAGATCGGAATGACGCGCGAGCGCGTCCGCCAGTTGGAGCAGGAAGCGCTGCGCAAGCTGTACCGGACGATGTCGCGGGAGTTCGGCGAAGAGCGGTCGGCGGCGCCGGCGACGCGCAAGAAGCGCTGACGCACGACGCACCGGGTGGCGTGGCTTCGCGCGCCTGCCGATGATGCGCCGCCGCTGCTGCCCCCCGGATGATCGAAGCGTCTGTCTACGTCCATGTGCCGTTCTGCGTCGTGAAGTGCGGCTACTGCGACTTCACGTCGTACGTGCCCGACGGCGAAGACCAGCTCGACGTGTTCCTCGCGATGCTCGATCGCGAACTCGCACTCGCCACTGTCCCGCAGCAGCCGAGTTCGGTGTTCCTCGGCGGCGGCACACCGACGTTCCTCGACGCCGAACGTTTCGCGCGGTTGTTCGCGATCCTCGGGCGCCACATCGACCTGAAGGGTTGCCCGGAAGTGACCGTCGAGGCGAATCCGGAGAGCGTGACGCCCGAGAAGGCCGCGATCGCCGCCGAGGCCGGCGTCGGCCGGATCAGCATCGGTGCGCAGTCGTTCGCGGCCGACGCGTTGCGCTTCCTCGATCGTGCACACGACGCCGAACGGACCGCGCGCGCGTTCGCGATCTTTCGCGACGCTGGGTTCGACAACGTCAGCCTCGACCTGATGTTCGGCCTGCCAGGTCAAACGCTCGCGCAGTGGGACGCCGACCTCGCGGCGGCGCTGCGCCTGCGGCCAGATCACCTGTCCTGCTACAACCTGACGTTCGAACCGGGAACCAAGCTGCATCACGAGATGACGCAAGGGCGCGTCGAACCGAACGACGACCGCGTCGATCGTGCGATGTTCGATCACACGCGCACCGTGCTTCACGCCGCTGGCTTCGACGCCTACGAGATCAGCAACTTCGCCGGGCGCGGCGGCCCGTGCCGCCACAACGATCACTACTGGCTGCAGGGTGACTACGTCGGTGTCGGCCCGAGCGCGTCGAGTCATCGCGGCGGAACGCGATGGACGAGCTTCAAGCCGATCGATCGGTGGGCGCGTTCGATCGCCGACGGCGTCCCGCCGGTCGCGTCCGCCGAGACGCTGACGCGCGACGAACAGGCGGGCGAGGCGATCTGGCTCGGATTGCGTCGAACGGCAGGCGTCGACCTCGCCGCCGTCGAAGCCAGGGTCGATGTCCCATTGCGCGAACGCTTCGCAGAGCCGATCGAGGCCGGCGAAACCGCTGGCCTGCTCGAGATCGTCGACGGCCGGCTCCGACTGACACCCGCAGGTCTGATCCAGGCCGACGCCGTCGGCGCGACGTTCCTCGTCGCGCGCGAGACCTGAGGCCACGCCCGCGCACCCGCGCACCCGCATTCCATGATGAAGTCCCTTCTCCTGACGATTCCCGTCCTCCTCGCCCTCCCGTCGTGCTCGTTCGCTCGCTTTGCCGAGAACGAACCGATCGACGCCGTCGTCGTCGCCGAACTGGTTCCCGGTCGGACGACGCTCAAGGAGGCCGTCGAGAAGCTCGGCGGCCCGTCCGACGTCGTCCCGCTCGGAAAGAACGGCACCGCGCTCCGCTACGACCACAGCATGCGGAAGGCCGCGGTCCTGATCCTGATCGTGCTGAACGTCGGCAACATCGACACGCGGTCCGATCGCGTGTGGTTGTTCTTCGACGAGAACAACGTGCTGACCGCCGTCGGCAAGACGCTGCAGTCGCACCACGCGCAGTACGCGATGACGTGGGAAGACATCCACGAGGCGGAGGACGGCGCGGCGCGCGACGCCGACCGACCTGGTCTCGACGGGGGTCGAAAGTGACGCACGCGCTGCGTTCGCTGGCCGTGGCACTGCTGGCGTCGTTGCCGGTCGGCTGCGTGCAGATCGAGTACATGCGCAACTCCAGCGAAGCACCGATCCCGGAGTCCGCCGTCGCGGCTCTGCGTGTCGGCGCGAGCGACCTGCAGGCATGTCTCGATGCGCTCGGCGCGCCGCTGTTCGTCTATCGCCAGGCGAACGGCGGCGTCGTCCTCGCGTACGGGTTCCGCGAGAGCTCGGGGTGGGGGATCAGTGGCAGCTACACGCCGCGCGAGTACGGGTCGGTGTCGCTGGCGTTCGATTCGGACACCGCGAACATCGACGGGTACGTGCTGCAGTTCGACGACGCGTGGCAGCTGACGGCGTTGCAGCGCGGCAATCTGCGCGACCTGACCGGCGACGCGCAGGTCCTGCGTTCGCGCCGCGGCGGCTGACGGCGGTCGATCCTGCCGATGCCACGGCCGCGTGCGGCGGCCGGGGCGTGGCGGGGATTTGCACCAATGGCGTCGGCGGCACGATTCGCACGAAGTTCGTCCGTCGATCCGGGGCGCGCCACGCAATCAGGGTCGCCCGTGCCGAGAACCCCTTCCGACAACCACATGAAGTTCCCGACTCTCCTCGCCAGCATCGTTCTGACCGCGGTCACCGCGGTTGCACAGACCTTCCCGACCTGCGCGTTCACGTCGTTCACGCGGCCGTGCGGCACCGATCTCGCCGGCTCGCAGATCCGCGGCCCCGGCCTGCAGTGGGACGTCACGAATGCGGCGCCGGGCTCCGTCGCGATCCTCGCGATCGGACAGGCGATGCGGCAGCCGCTGCCGCTGCCGGGCACGAACTGCCTGCTCGTCGTCGACCCGCGGCTGTTGCTCGTCGCGCCGGTCGATCGTGGCGGCAACGCCGAGTTCGTCCTGCGGTTGCCGCCGATCGCGCCGCTCAGCATCGACTTCCAGGCCGTGACCGTGGCGCTGAACCGCAACGGTCGCACCGCCGAGTCGTCGAACGCGATCGAGATGCGCTGCCGGTAGTTCGGCGCCATCGCCGCCGCCCGCCGCGGAGTGGCACGTCGGTCGGCCGGGCGTCTAATGCCCGGCCGATTCAGAGGACCGATCCCACAGGACCCGACGATGTGCACACCGATCCCCGCGACGAACGTCGCATCCGATACGCATTCCCACGCTCGCTCGATGCCTCGGATCGGCGACAAGGCGCCGGACTTCACGGCCGTCACGACGCACGGCGAGATCCGATTCAGCGAATGGGGCAGCGGCAAGTGGACGCTGCTGTTCTCGCACCCGGCCGACTTCACGCCGGTCTGCTCGACCGAGCTGACCGAGTTGGCGAAGCGGAACGGCGAGTTCGAGTCGCGCAACTTCAAGCTGATCGGGCTGTCGATCGACAGCATCCACAGCCATCTCGCGTGGGTGCAGAACCTCGCGAAGATCCTCGACACGAAGCTGCCGTACCCGTTGATCGCCGACACCGACAAGCAGGTCGCCGAGGCCTACGGGATGATCCACTCCGGTGAGTCGTCGACGGTGACCGTTCGCGCGCTGTTCTTCATCGACCCGCAGCGCACGATCCGCGCGATCATCTACTACCCGCTGAACGTCGGTCGCAGCGTCGACGAGATCCTGCGCGTCGTCGACGCGCTGCAGACCGCGGACGGCAATGGCGTCGCGTGTCCGGTCAACTGGAAGAAGGGCGACAAGGTCATCGTTCCGCCGCCGAAGACCGAGAAGGACGTCGCCGCGCGCCTCGCGATGAAGGACGTCGAGCGCCTCGACTTCTACCTGATCAAGAAGAGCCTTTGATCGGGTAGCCGGCGGCGACGTAACGGTCGACGCCGCCGTCGACGTCGCGGAGCTGCGCGAAACCGGCCGCCTCCAGCGAACGGCACGCGGCCGCGCTGCGGTAGCCGACGTTGCAGACGACGGCGGTCGGTCGTGCGCGGTCGAGCGTCGCCAGCACGGGATCGCGCGCGAGGTCGGGACCGAGTTCGGCGTTCACGGCACCGGGAACGTGTCCCGCCGCGAACTCCGCCGGCGTGCGAACGTCGACGACCTGCAGCGTCTGCAGCGCGTCGTGCAACTCGGCCGGTCCGATCCGGACGCGTCGCGCCGGCGAGTCCGGCAGTGCGCGCGTCCAGCCGACGACGTTCTCGTGCCCGACACGCAGCAAGCGCGTCCACCCGTCGTCGGCCGCCGTCGCGTCGGCCGCGTGCAGCACGACAGCGGCGTCGGTCGGCAGCAGGGCGCCGGCCCACGGCTCGAGATCGCCGAGCGACGACAGCGGGAGCGCGTCGGGCCAGTGTGCGCGCGCG
>JAEYTU010000364.1 GCA_023433825.1 Planctomycetota bacterium | reverse complement strand
TGGTCACGGGCGGCGCCGGATTCATCGGCACGCACGTCGCGCGACGGCTGCTCGCGGAGGGCCACACCGTGCGGATCCTCGACAACCTGGATCCGTTCTACGACGTCGACGTCAAGCGTCGGAACGTCGAGCGACTGTCCGCCGACGCCGGTTCGCGGTTGTCGGTCACGATCGGCGACATTCGCGACGCCGCGACTGTCGCGACGGCGAGCCGCGACGTCGACGCCGTGCTGCACCTCGCGGCGCTCGCCGGCGTTCGCCCGTCGATCGCCGACCCGGTTCGCTACATGGACGTCAACGTGACCGGAACGCAGGTCGTGCTGCAGGCACTGCGCGACCGACCGCAGGTCCGCTTCGTGTTCGCCGGGTCGTCGTCGGTCTACGGCGGCAACCCGAAGGTTCCGTTCCACGAAGACGACCCGGTCGATCACCCGGTCTCGCCGTACGCGGCGAGCAAGAAGGCCGGCGAAGTCCTGTGCCATTGCTTCCACTGGTTGAACGGCAATCCGACGACCGTGCTGCGCTTCTTCACGGTCTACGGACCGGGCCAGCGACCCGAGATGGCGATCCACATGTTCTGCCGGCGAATCCTCGCCGGGGATCCGCTGCCGTTCTTCGGCGACGGCAGTTCGCGCCGTGACTACACGTACGTCGACGACATCGTCGACGGTGTCGTGCGCGCGCTCGAGCGCGCCGACGGCTACCGGATCTACAACCTCGGCGGTGCGGCGACGACGTCGCTCGCCGAACTCGTCGCGGCACTCGAAGCGGCGACCGGACGCACGGCGATCCTCGATCGCAAGCCCGACCAGGCCGGCGACGTTCGGGCGACGTTCGCCGACGTGTCGCGCGCGCGCGCCGAACTCGGCTACGCAGCGAAGGTCGACTTGGCAGAAGGCCTGCGGCGCTTCGTCGAGTGGTATCGCGCCGAACGCGCAGAAGGACGTGTCGCATGAGCCGCGTCCTCGTCACCGGTGGCGCCGGGTTCATCGGTTCGCACGTGATCCGCGACCTGATCGCGAACGATCGCGCGGTCACGGTCCTCGACGACTTCTCGACCGGGCGGCGGCAGAACCTCGACGGCGTCGGCGGCGATCTCCGCGTCGTCGAGGGGTCGATCCTCGTCCCGGCCGACGTCGAGAACGCGATGCAGGACGCCGTCGCCGTCGTGCACCTCGCAGCACTGCCGTCGGTCACGCGTTCGGTCGAGTCGCCGGCGGAATCGCATGCGGCCTGCGCGACCGGCACCGTCACGGTCCTCGACGCGGCGCGCAAACGCGGCCTGCGTGTCGTCTACGCCGGCTCGTCGAGTGCATACGGAGATCAGGACGTGCCGGCCAAGCACGAGGCGCTGCGCGAGAGCCCGCTGTCGCCGTACGCCGCCGCGAAGCTGTCCGGCGAGCTGTACTGCCGCGCGTTCGCCCGCGTCTACGGGATGACGATCGTCGTGACGCGATTCTTCAACGTCTACGGCCCACGCCAGGTGCCGGACAGTCCGTACAGCGGTGTCGTCGCGGCGTTCTGCTTCGCCCTGCTGAAGGGCCGCGGCCCGCGCATCGACGGCGACGGTTCGCAGTCGCGTGACTTCACGTTCGTCGGCGACGTCGCGCGCGGCGTTCGACTGGCTGCGCTCGGCGACGTGCCGCCCGGCTGTCACACGATCAACCTCGCCGGTGGGCACGCCTACTCGGTGCGCGATCTGTACGCGACGTTGCAAGAGGTCGCCGGCGTGCAGATCGCGCCGGTCGAAGGCCCGCCGCGCGTCGGCGACGTCAAACATTCGCTGGCCGACGTCACGGCCGCTCGATCGCTGCTCGGCTTCGCGACGAAGGTCTCGTTCGCCGACGGACTCCGAAAGACATTCGACTGGTACCGCGCGACCTACGCGCCAGAGACTTCCCGATGAGTTTCCCGATGAGTTTCCCGTTGAGGGCATCCCGATGAAGGGCGTCATCCTGGCCGGCGGACTCGGCACGCGGCTGTATCCCCTGACGAAGATCACGAACAAGCACCTGCTGCCGGTCTACGACCGGCCGATGATCTACTACCCGATCCAATGCCTCGTGAACGCGGGCATCACGGACATCCAGATCGTCACCGGCGGCAACTTCGCAGGTCACTTCCTGCAACTGCTCGGCAACGGCAACGACTTCGGATTGAAGGACGTCAACTACACCTATCAGCAGGGCGAAGGTGGCATCGCCGACGCGTTGAAGTTGACCGAACACTTCGTCGACGGCGATCAAGTCGTCGTCGTGCTCGGCGACAACATCATCGAGGGCAACATCAAGAAGGCCGTCGACGAGTTCCGCGCGCAGCGTTCGGGCGCGAAGATCCTGTTGAAGGAAGTGCACGATCCGCAGCGTTTCGGCGTCGCCGAGGTCGAGAACGGCAAGGTCAAGAGCATCGTCGAGAAGCCGAAGCAGCCGAAGTCGAACCTCGCCGTGATCGGCATCTACATGTACGACGCGCGCGTGTTCGACATCGCGCGAACGCTGAAGCCGAGCGCGCGTGGCGAACTCGAGATCACCGACGTCAACAACGCCTACCTCGCCGAAGGTCAGTTGACGGCCGAAGTGCTCGACGGGTGGTGGACCGACGCCGGCACGTTCGAGTCGCTGCTGCGCGCGAGCAACCTGATCGCCCAAGGCGGCGCGAATCGTCTCGATGTCTGACGCGAAGGCGTGCGACCTGCTGGTCACCGGCGCCGGCGGCCAACTGGGGCGAGCCGTCCTCGCCGAGGCGTCGCGGCGTGGTCTGCGCGCACACGGATCGCGTCATGGCGACATGCCAGTCGAGGACCCGCGCGCCGTCCACGCGGAGATCGGCCACCGGGGTCCGGCCGCCGTCGTGCATGCCGGCGCCTGGACCGACGTCGACGGCTGCGAACGCGATCCCGAACGCGCCGAAGCCGTCAACGGCCGCGGCACGGCGAACGTCGCCTCGGCGTGCGCCGAGTTCGGCATCCGCCTCGCCTACGTCAGTACGGACTTCGTCTTCGACGGCGAAGCGCGAACGCCGTACGCCGTCGACGCCCCGTGCGCGCCGCTGTCCGCCTACGGCCGCAGCAAGCGCAGCGGTGAGATCGCGGTCCTCGCGCACGGACGCCGCGACTTCCACGTCGTGCGGACGAGCTGGGTGTTCGGGCCCGGCGGCAAGAACTTCCCGAGCGCGATCCTCGCGCGCGCGCGTGCCGGCGAACCGTTGAAGGTCGTCGACGACCAGTCGGGATCGCCGACGTTCACGCTCGACCTGGCCGCGGCGCTGCTCGACCTGCTCGCCACCGACACCGATGGCGGGATCTGGCACGCGGCGAACGACGGCGTCTGCACGTGGCACCAGTTCGCGACCGAGATCCTCGCCGCAGCCGGCCTCGGCCACGTCGAAGTCGGCAGGACGACCAGCGCCGAACTCGGGCGCCCGGCGCGCCGCCCGGCGTGGTCGGCGCTCGACTGCGCACGCCTGACGGCGCTCCGCGGCCACGCGCTCCCGCCGTATTCCGACGCGATCCGTCGCCATCTCGCACTGGAGAAGTCTTGAGCAAGATCCTCGTCACCGGCGGCGCCGGCTTCATCGGTTCGAACTTCGTCCGGCTGCTGCTGCAGACGACGCAGCACGAGGTCGTCAACCTCGACGCGCTGACCTACGCCGGCAACCTCGAGAACCTGACCGACGTCGAACGCGACCCGCGCTACCGGTTCGTCCGAGCCGACGTCGCCGACCGCCCGGCCGTCGAGCAGGTGTTCGGCGAACAACGGATCGACGCCGTCGTCCACTTCGCCGCCGAGAGCCACGTCGACCGATCGGTCCTCGACGCGAGCGCGTTCATCCGGACGAACGTCGTCGGCACGCAGGTGCTGCTCGACGTCGCGCGTGCGCGAAAGATCGATCGCTTCGTCCACGTCAGCACCGACGAGGTCTACGGCAGTCTCGGCGCGACGGGCCTCTTCACCGAGGACAGCCCGATCCAACCCAACTCGCCGTACTCGGCCAGCAAGGCCGGCAGTGACCTGCTCGTGCGCGCGGCGTTCCACACGCATCACATGCCGGTGCTGACGACGCGGTGCTCGAACAACTACGGGCCGTACCAATTCCCGGAGAAGCTGATCCCGCTGATGATCGCGAACGCGCTCGAGGGCAAGAAGCTGCCGGTCTACGGCGACGGTCGGAACATCCGCGACTGGATCTACGTGACCGATCACTGCGAAGGCATTCGGCTGGCACTCGAGAAGGGCCGCGACGGCGAGGTCTACAACCTCGGGGGTGACGCCGAGCGCGAGAACATCCACGTCGTCAAGGAGATCCTCGCACTGACCGGTCGCGACGAGAGCCTGATCCAGTACGTGACCGACCGTCCCGGCCACGATCGCCGCTACGCGATCGACAACCGAAAGGCGCGCGCCGAGTTGGGGTTCACCCCTCGCCACACGTTCGAGGCCGGCCTGCGGAGCACCGTCGAGTGGTACGTCGCGAATCGCCCATGGTGGGAGCGCGTCCGTTCGGGGGCGTACCGGTCCTACTACGACGAGCAGTACGGCGGCCGACTCTCGTGAGCGTTCCCTCACTTTGCGCCAGCGAGGGGCGTGCTAGCATCCGCCCCGTTCCGTTGCCGCCCGTTCGATCGCGCAGCGGCAAGCCGTCCGAGTGCCAACGATGAACGCGAAGTCGTCCTGCGAAACACGCTTCCGGATCCCCGTCGTCGGCCGGCTGCGTTTCGCGCTCGTCGCGCTGCTGCTCGCGATCACCGCCTGCACGAACGTCGAGGAGAAGCGGATCCGGGAGCTGCTGATCGAGAAGGGGTTCGGCACGCGCGCCGAGGGCAATGCCGCCCTCGAGAACTACGTCGCCGGCGGCGACGGTGTCGTGTTCCTCGTCGACCCGGGCGTCGTCCTGACACCGGGCTTCGAACAACTCGGCGTCCTGACCGCCGTCCAGTCGGTCAGCCTCGACGGCACGATCCTGCTGCCGTACGTCGGGCCGGTGCAGGTGCTCGGGATGACCGAGGGGGAGCTGAAGAAGCTCGTCGAGGAACAGCTCTATGCGTTCTTCACGCGCGAGATCCGTGTCCAGGCGCGCGTCATCAACGCCGGAAAGGTCATCTACGCGTTCGGCGAAGTCCAATCGAAGGGGCGCCTGCCGATGACGCGCGCCGACATGACGCTGTTCGATGCGATCGCGACGATCGGCACGACACCGATGGCGAACATCGGTCGAATCCGCCTCGTTCGTCCCGATCCCGAGACGCCGCTCGTCCTGCACTTCAACATGCGCGAGATGATCGAGACCGGTTTCTCGACGTACAATTTCCGGCTCCAGGACCGGGACATCATCGTCGTCCCGCCGACGTTCTTCGGTGCACTGGCCCGGTTTGTCGAAAAGCTCGTGACACCGCTCGGTGTCGTCACGAGTGCGCTCTTCAGCGCGGCCACACTCCGGTACTCGTACGAGTACGCGCTCGGTGACCAGCAAGACGGGTTCTTCTACCGATTCTGAGACGGACGACGACGCAATGACCGGCATCCGAGCTGCGGAAGGAACGCGATGACGCAGCTCGACCTGCCGCCGGTCTCGTTCGCTCGGTACCTGGATCTGCTGCGGCGCCGGACCTGGCAGGTCGTACCGATCTCGCTGCTCGGCCTCGTGATCGGCGGTCTCGTCGCGTTCTTCGTCCCGCGCTACTACGTCGTCACGACCGTCGTCCGCTTCAACGGCAACGTCGTGCAGCCGCGCGGCGGCGACGCCGAGGATCCGCTGGTCGGCGAAGTCGCGAGCGCGCGGACGACGATCCCAGCCCGCGTCCCCGAGACGCTGCGCAAGCTCGGCTGGCCCGAGGTCGCCGCGCCGGACGAGCAGCGGATCGCATTCGAGAACGCCGTCCGCGGACGGGTCGAGGTCACCGACCTGACCGGGCCGTCGCGCGGACGAAGTTCGATGCAGTTGCGGTTGGCCTATCGCGACACGAACCCGCGCCGCGCCGTGCAACTGACCCAAACACTGCGCGACCTGTGGCTCGACAGCGAACGGACGCGACTGCGCGATCTGATCGTCGGCGAGCAGGCAGCGCTCTCGGCGCGGTTGCGGAGTCAGTACACCGCCGTCACGACGGCGGAGACCGAACTGCGCCAGTTCGAGGAACTGCACGGGCTCGACCCGAACGACTTCACGGCATCGGGGCGCGATCTCGAACAGAACGCGCTCGCCGAGCGGCTGAAGGCGAAGACCGATGCACTCGCGCTGATCGACGCGCGGATCGAAGCGGCGAAGCGTGAACTTCGCAGCAAGCGGTTGGAGTTCGAGTCGACGCCGCAGCGCATCGTGTCGGAGGAGAAGATTCCGATTCCTCCGGACCTCGAGTTCGCACTGACACGCGCGCAGATCACGTGGCTCCAACTCGAGGAGCGCTTGGCGAACTGGACGCCTGCGAACCCGCAGTACAACTCGGTCCGCCAGATGGCCGACACCGCGAAGGCCGAGTACGAACGCATCGCCGCCGCCCTCGATCAGGTCCGCACGACCGAGGTCGAGAACAAGCAGTACGGATTCCTGCAGTCCGAGCTGCGCCGGATCGGCAACGAGATCGCGGACGCCGAAGCGCAGCGGGAGTCGTTGCAGACCGAGATCAGAAAGCTCCAACGCGAGAAGCAGGAGCGCCCGGGGCTGTACGAGCAACGGCGGAAGATCGAGCTCGGGATCGAGGTGCTCAAGGCGCAGGTCATCGATCTCGAGAAGGAGCGCGAAGGTCTCGAGTCGAAGGTCCTGCGGCTGCAGATGGAGCGGCCGTACGAAGTCGTCGCCGAGCCGACGATGCCGGCGCGTCCGACCGAACCCGACATCCTGCTCGTCGCGCTGACCGGCAGCTTGATCGGCCTCGCGGCGGCGATCGGCATCGTGCTGCTGCTCGACGTCATGCAGTCGTCGTTCAAGACCGTCGACGACGTCGCGCACGGACTGCCGGTGCCGGTGCTCGGCAGCTTGAGCCACATGGAGACCGTCGAGCGCCGGCTCGAGGTCAGCCGCCGCCGCCGGACGATCTCGATCGTCGTCGCGATCTTCGCCGCGCTCGTCGTCACGATCGTGATCCTCTACTACAGCGCGCCGACGAGTCTTCCGCCGTTCCTGGTCCGCATGCTCGACGTCGTGCTCGGAACTGCCGGCGGGAAGTGACCGCGCATGCGCGACGTCCTCGTGTTCGCGCTCGTCGTGGCGCTGCTGCCGCTCGCGTTCCGACGTCCCTACGTCGGCCTGCTGCTGTTCTCGTGGCTCGCGTACATGCGTCCGCAGGACCTGTGCTGGGGCTTCGCGCGGACGATGCGGTTCTCGTTCCTCGTCGGCTTCGTGATGGTCGCCGGCTGGATGGCGAACGAGTCGCATCGACGGCCGTTCTCGCGACCGTCGGCCCAAGCGACGTTGATGGTCCTGCTGCTCGTGCTGATGACGCTGAGCCTCGCGATGGCCGAGAGCCACAGTCAGTACGTGATGACCTACTACGTCGAGTTCGTGAAGATCATCGGCGTCGCGTTGTTCACGACCGGACAGGTCGACACGCGCGAGCGGCTGCGCTGGCTGGTCTGGACGATCGCGCTGTCGCTCGGGTTCTACGGGTTCAAGAACGGCCTGATGAGTCTCGCCAGTGGTGGCGCGCCGATCCTGCGCGGACCCGGCGGAATGCTCGAGGACAACAACGACTTCGCGCTCGCGATGGTCATGAACCTGCCGCTGCTCTTCTACCTGTCGCAGGTCGAGCCGAACTGGCGCATCCGTCGGTTCCTGCAGGTCACGATGGTGCTGACGCTCGTCACGATCGTCCTGACGCACAGTCGCGGGGCCTTCGTCGCGACGGTCGGAACCGTGCTGCTGATGGCGTTCCGATCGCGAAAGTTGTTGCAGGCGTTCGGCGTGCTCGCGATCGGCGCCGTGCTGTTCGTGACGTTCGCACCGGCGCACGTCATGGAGCGAATCGCGCTGATCGGTCAGGGCACGCAGGAGTCGTCGGCGGCATCGCGAATCAAGTCGTGGTCGGTCGCGATGAACATGATCGAGGCGAACCCGGTGTTCGGCGTCGGCATCCGGAACTTCCAGTTGCACTGGGCACGCAACTCGGAAGGCGTGCCCGGGGCCGAGCAGAGCTTCGCCTACGTCGCGCACAACTCGTACCTGCAGATCTGGGCCGAGGGCGGAACGATCGCGTTCGTGCTCTACGTGCTGCTGCTGGGCTCGGTCTTCGTCGTCGTTCGCCGCGTCCGGCTGCTCGCACGCCAGCGCGAGGACCTCGGCTGGGCGCGCAGCTATGCGTCGATGTTCGAGGCGACGACGCTCGGCTTCATGATCGGAGCGGTGTTCCTGAACCGCGGTCACTTCGACCTGATGTACCACTGGCTCGCGATGGTCGCGGCGTTGTGGGCCGTGCTGCGCGCCGAAGCGGCGATGGCCGCCGCGCCGACGCGCAACGGCGTTCGGCAGAAGCCGGTGCTGCGCATGCGACCCGCGACGACCGGTCCGGCGTTGCTGCCGCGGTGGGGACGCGAATGACGACCGCCGTGCTGCGCCGACCGC
>JAEYTU010000358.1 GCA_023433825.1 Planctomycetota bacterium | reverse complement strand
CGCGATCCGCGGCGCGACGCCGGCCAGCATGCCGCGCATCTGCTCGATCGAACGCGCGTCGAACGGGCTGCGTCCGCTCGTGTCGACGAGGATCCGATCGGCGCCGCGGTGGGTCTCGAGTGCGCGGCGCAGGTCGGCCGGTGTGAAGCAGACCTCGAGCGGGATCGCGAGCATGTCGGCGAACGCGCGGAGCTGTTCGACGGCGGCGACGCGGTACGTGTCGACCGTCACGAGCGCGACCGACTCGTCGTTGCTGCGCGCGCGTGCGGCGAGCTTCGCGAGCGTCGTCGTCTTGCCGACGCCGGTCGGACCGACGAACGCCGTGACACGCCAGTCGGGCAGTGTCCACGGCGTCGTGCGGATCAGCGCCTTCAGCACGCGCGCCGACGTCGTCGGCACGGCGGGGTCGCCGGGCGCGTCGAGGTGCACGCGAGTGCCGACGAGCGCGTTCTCGACTGCGGTCAGCAGTGGTTGCGAGAGTCCGAACGCCTCCCCGCGCGCGGCGATCTCACGAAAGCCGCGAGTCCACCGGCGCGTCGGCGCGTTCGACGAGTTCGCCGCAACGGTCGCGGCGATCGGCTTCGCGGGCCGTTCCTGCCGTGCGGCGACGACGATGCAGCGACCACCGACCTGTTTCGTCTCGACGAGCAGCGCGTCGTCGCCGCACTCCTTGCGAACCTTCGCGAGCGCCTCGGTCATCGTCCCGGCTTCGATGCGTTTCAGCAGCATGTCGGTTGGTTCTGATGCATGTGGGAGTGGGGCGTCATCTCAGAATCTCAGACCGGCACCGCGATGCGCGCGGCGGTCTCGACGCGCTTGGCGGGTGTCGTTTCCTGGTAGCTCAGCACGGCTGCGTTCGGGATCGCGCCGGCGATCGCTTCGGCGAGGAACGGCCGCAACGACGCGCGCGTGACCAGCACCGGGAAGCGCCCTTGCCGCGCGAGTTGCGCCATCGCCTCGGCCGTCGAGTCGACGAACCGCGACAGGAACCCCTGAGGCAGGTTTGCGAGACCTTCCTGCCCTGCGATCGCCTCGGCGAGGCTGCGTTCGAGACCGGGGTCGATGACGGCGGCGTGCAGCGTTCCCTGCGCGTCGAGGTGCGGATCGACGATCGCACGCGCGAGGCGCGAACGAACGCGCTCGACGAGGACGCGGACGTCCTTCGTCTCGGTGACCGCATCGGCCAGCGCCTCGACGATCGTCTGCAAGTTGCGGATCGGGACCTGCTCGCGCAGCAGCGCGCCCAGCACGCGCTGGAGCTGACCGATGCCGAGCTGCGCCGGGACGAGGTCGTCGACGGCTGCCGGCGACGTCTTCTTCAGCGTGTCGAGCAGGTGCTTGACGTCGTCGCGCGTCATCAGCTCGGCGGCGACCTTCTTCAGCACTTCGGTCAAGTGCGTGACGAGCACCGACGGCGCGTCGATGACCGTGTAACCGGCGACTTCGGCGCGGTCCTTCTCGGACTCGGGGATCCACTTGGCGGGCAGACCGAACGCCGGCTCGACCGTGTCGATGCCCTGGATCGGCGTCGCCGTGCCGGTCGGATCCATCGCGAGGAACTGCCCCGCGCGCAGCGTGCCCTGCGCGACGACGTGGCCGTTCATCATCACGCGGTACCCGTTCGGGTCGATGTTGACGTTGTCCTTGACGCGGATCGGCGGAATGACGACGCCGAGCGTCTGCGCAAACTGGCGACGCACGGCGCGAATGTGATCGAGCAGGCCGCCGTTCTTGCCGGTGTCGACCATTCCGATCAGTCGGTAGCCGATCTCGATGCCGAGGCGATCGACGGCGAGCAGGTCCTCGACCGGCGCTGGCGCAGGTTCTGCGGCTGGTGCTTTCGCTGCGTCGTCGGCTGCCTTCTTCGCGGCGGCGCGGGCTGGCATCGACTGTGCGATCCCGAAGGCGACGATCGCGAGCGTCAGGAACGGCGCCGTCGGCATCCCCGGCACGAACGCGACGACGGCGAGGACACCGGCGACCGACTTCAGCGCGGCGGGACGCGCGATCATCTGGTCGCCCATGTCGACGCCGAGTCCGCCTTCGCTGGCGTTCTTCGTCGTCAGGATGCCCGCGGCCGTCGAGATCAGCAGGCTCGGGATCTGCGCGACGAGCCCGTCGCCGACCGTCAGGATCGTGTACTTCTCCATCGCCGCGCCGGCGGTCATGTCGAAGTAGAGGATGCCGATCAGCAGGCCGCCGGCGATGTTGATCGCAGTGATGATCAAGCCGGCGACGGCGTCACCGCGGACGAACTTTCCGGCGCCGTCCATCGATCCGTAGAACTCGGCTTCCTGCGTCAGTTCGCGGCGGCGCTGCTTCGCCTCCTCGTTCGTGATGATCCCGGCGCTGAGGTCGGCATCGATCGACATCTGCTTGCCGGGCATCGCGTCCAACGTGAAGCGCGCGGCGACTTCGCTGATCCGGTTCTGTCCCTTCGTGATGACGACGAACTGAATGACGACCAGGATCAGGAAGATGATGACGCCGACGATGTAGTTGCCGCCGACGACGAAGTCGCCGAACGCCGTGATGATGCTGCCGGCCTGGCCCTCGAGCAGGATCAGTCGCGTCGACGCGACGTTCAGCGCGAGCCGGAACAGAGCCGTGAACAACAGCAGGCTCGGGAACGTCGAGAACTCCATCGGCCGCGACGTGTTCAGGACGGTCATCACGATCAGCAGGCTGATGCCGATGTTCAGCGTCAGCAGCAGGTCGAGGACGAACATCGGCAGCGGGATCAGCATCACGCCGAGCACGCCGATCAGCATCAGCCCGAGCAGTTCGTTTCGGGGTTTGCGCGTCTCGACCATGGATCAGGCCACCTTGCCCTTCAGCCGGAGGACGTGGGAGAGGACGGTCGCGACCGCCTGGTAGAAGCGTTCGGGGATCTGCTGACCGACCTTGACCGCGCGATACAGCGCGCGGGCCAGCGGCGGGTCCTCCATCAGCGGCACGCCGTGCTCGCGTGCGAGTTCGCGAATCGTCGCGGCGATCTCGTCGGTGCCCTTCGCGACGACCTCGGGTGCCGAGTGCCGCGACCGGTCGTAGCGCAAGGCGACGGCGAAGTGCGTCGGGTTCGTGATGACGACGTCGGCCTTCGGGACCGAGTCCATCATCCGCTGGCGCATCAGCTCGAGCCGCGCTGCGCGTTGGCGACTCTTGATCATCGGGTCGCCGTCGTTGCGCTTGCGTTCGTCCTCGACCTCCTGCTTCGACATCATCAGGCTCTTCGTGTGCTGGTAGCGCTGCCAGAACAGATCGACCAACGAGATCAGCAGCACGACGAGCGCGATCCAGAAGAAGATCGACAGGGCGAGCTCGGTGACGATGCCGAGTGCGACCGGCACGTCGTCGTACTGGTGCAGCAGCGCGAGCCGCTCGGAGCGGTCGTGCATGACGAGCCACAGCACGCCGGCGAGCACCAGCAGCTTCGCGAGCGAAGCGAGCATCCGGACGACCGACGCGATGCCGAGCAGGCGGCCGAGGTTCGCGACCGGGTTCATCCGCTCGGGCTTGAAGCCGAGCGCCTTCGTCGCGAAGCGAAGCCCGATCTGCAGGTACCCCGACAGCGCCGTCGCGACGAATGCGATCGCGACCAGCACGGCGAACGGCGCGGCGACGAACGACACGCAGGTCGTGATCTGGCGGATCAGCGCATCGGGTTCCGGGCTTGCCTCGTGACGCGACGGGACGACGTCGAGGCCGTCGCGCATCGCCGCCGAGAAGCCGTCGAGCAGCCAGCCGCCGGTGTGTTCGAGCAGCAGCACCGAAACGAGCAGGCCGCCGGCCATCGTCACTTCGCGCGACAACGGCACCTGGCCCCGTTCCCGCGCCTCGCCGAGTCGTGACGGCGTCGGCTTCTCGGTCTTCCCGGTGTCGTCGCGGAACGCCATCGGTCAGGCCCCCTCGAAGATGCCGACGGCACGCGCGATGACGTCTCGGAACATCGCCTCGACGAACGGCATGCTCTCGACGAGGAAGTAGAGGCACGCCAGCATCGCGAGCAGGATTCGCAGTCCGAAGCTGAAGTCCATCAGGTTGATGTTCGGAACCGCGCGGGCGAGGACGACCAGCACGACCGTGACGACGACCATCACACCGAGCACCGGCATCGCGTACCGCAAGCCGTAGGTCAGCGCGTCGGCGACGAGCTGCGACAGGCCGGCGAGGACCGGTGCAGGATCGAACGCGCGTCCGACCGGCTGCACTTCCTGCATGCCGACGAGTGCGCGAAGCACGTCGTGGTGCAGATCGAGCGCGAACACGAGCAGCATCGCGATCGTCTCGAAGAACTGCGCCATGACCGGCATCGGGCGGCCGGACTCCGGGTCGACGACCTGCGCCATCGCGAAGCCCATCTCGTGACTCAGGATCTCACCCGCCGACGACAGCGCAGCGATCGTCTGTGCGACGGCGAATCCGAGCGCGAGCCCGACCATCGCCTCGCGTGCGGCGAGCATGCCGAGATCGAGCAGGCCGCGAACGGCGACGTCACCGCGATCGGAGATCAACCAGGTCGACAGACCGAGCGCACACGCCAGCACGAGGCGCAGCATTCGCGAGTCGGCTTGCGTTCCGAACGTCGGCGCCGTGACGAAGAACGCGCCCGCTCGCACGACGTGCAGCATCACCAGTGGGATGTGGTCCGCGAACGCGATCGACACGTCAGACTCCGTGTGGTCCGTAGGCGGCGAGGTTCTCGAACAGCGAACGCGTGAACTCGCGCAGAGTCGAGAGCGTCCACGGCAGCAGGACGAGCAGCGTGACCGCGACGGCGATCAGCTTCGGCACGATCGCGAGCGTCTGCTCCTGCAACGACGTCAACGTCTGGAACAGACTGACGCAGAGGCCGACCGCCATTCCGACGATCAGCGCCGGCGCGACGAGCATCAGCGAGATGCGCAGCGTCGCGGCGGCGAGATCGACCAGCGTTCCTTCGTCCACGTTCGGCCCTCGTCAGCTGGTGGTGAAGCTCTCGGCGAGCGACAGGACGACGAGGTTCCAACCGTCGACGAGCAGGAACAGCATCAGCTTCAGCGGCGTCGAGACGACGACCGGCGGCAGCGTGAACATGCCCATCGAGACGAGGATCGACGACACGACGAGGTCGATGACGACGAACGGCAGGAACAGGACGAAGCCCATCTGGAACGCCGTCTTGATCTCGGAGAGCACGAACGCCGGCACGGCGACGTGGAACGGCAGATCGTCCGGTGTCGCGGGCCGCAGTTCCTTCGCGAGTCCGAGGACGAGTTCGACGTCGTCCGGACGAGTCTGGTGAAGCATGAATCGCTTCAACCGGTCCATCGCGACGTCGGCGGCGGACGCGAAGTCGAGCGTGCCGTTCGAGTACGGGACCCAGGCCTGCTCGTACACGTCGCTCCCGACCGGCTTCATGATGAACACGGTCATGAACAGGGCGAAGCCGGTCACGACCGTCGTCGGCGGGAACTCCTGCAGCGACATCGCACGCTTCAGGAACGACAGCACGATGATGATCCGCGTGAAGCAGGTCATCGTCAGCACGATGGCCGGCGCCAACGACAGCACCGTCATCAACAGGACGATCTCGAGCGCGGTGCCGATGCGGCCGTCGTCGCCACCGAGCGACAGCGTCAACGCGGGTCCGGAGCTCGGGCGCAGCGGCGCCGCCGACGGATCCTGAGGTGTCGTCGATGGTGCGACGACCGGCGGCGCGGGGCTCACGACCGGCGCGAGCGACGGATCGACGCCGCGCGGCGTGACCCCCTGCGCCGATGCGGGGCTCGCAGCGGTGAAGACCGCCGCGATCGCGATCAGCGCGGCGATCACGCGTCGTGCGAGTCGGCTCATACCCGCGCTTCCACGCTGTTGCCGACGCGCTTCAACAGGGCTCGAAAGTCGCCGAGCGCGGCCTTCGCAGGAACGGGCGCCGACGTCGCGGCGGTTGCTGTCGCCGTCGTGGTCATCGCAGCGCGGCGCGGTGCGCGATCGGCCGCTTTCGCCGCCGTCCGACGCGGTTGCGGCGTCAGCACGAGGTCGCGCGGGACGGCGCCTTCGTCGGCCTCGTCGTCGCGTCCGCGAATCGCGGCCGCATCGGCGTCGACGTCGTCGCCGGTCGCCAGCAGCGTCAGCCGACCATCGGACTCGCCGACGACCAGCATGCGGCCGTCGAACTGCACGGCGTGCAGGCGTTGCTTCGGCGACAGGCGCAGCGTCTGGCGCAGCGCGAGCAGGTCACCGTTCGCGGCCGGAGTCGCGCGACGCAATCGCGCGAACAGCGCCAGCGCGACGCCGCCGATCGCGAGGACGCCGAGCAGCGAGCCCAAGACCTCCATCGACCCCGGCAGTGCGACGACGCCGGCACCGGTGGCGCCCTTGTCGGTGTTGCCGCGTGGCTGCTCCGTTGGCGTCGCCTGCGTCGTCTGCGTCGGAGCGGTGGGTTCGGTCGCGCCACGGCCCATCGGACCGAGGAACACGACGAGCGCCAGCGCGGGAGGGATCAACAGCCACTTGGGAATCGCCTGCATTGCACCTTGCCTTCGCAGTTCCCAAAGCACCGGAGATGCCATCTGCGAAACCACAAGATGTGGTGGTCGCTGCGCGCGACGACGACGAGAGACTGTCGAGCTCGTGCACGTTCCGCTGTCGGATCGGACGACACCGAGCGACTTGCGCGCGGCGCGAGCGAACGGCTACGAACCGTCCCCGTGACAGCCGATCCGAACCGCAGCCTCGTGCATCAGGTGCGCAACCTGCTCGCCGTCGTGCAGACGCAGACCGAAGTCGCGCGCCTGATCGGGACGCCGGAGGCCGCGAAGACGGCGCTCGATCTGATCGAACGGTGTGCGGCGGACACGCATCGCCTGATGACCGAACTCCGCACGACGGAGGCCGCGAACCGCGCTCAGGACTCCAGCGGCGGCGCGAGCGCCGCGAGCTTCTGCGAGAGCTGAGGCTCGCCGGTCGGCCAACCGAGGATCGCGTCGGCCTTGACCATGAACCCCTGCAGCACGCGCGCGCGCGACGGGTGGTGCAGCAGCAGCAGAACGCGGATCGACGGGTCGTACTGCTTGAGCCGTCGGCACCAGTCGAAGCGCTTGTCTTCGCCTGGAGTCAGCTCCAGCACGAGCACTTGCTCGCGATGTGCGGCGGGGTTCGGGATCTCGGTTCGTGGCCGGCGGTCGAGTTCGAGACCGACGCGCCGGCACGAGCGGCGCACGACCGGCAGCGAATCGGCCTCGACGAGGAACGCCGCGAGCTTGCCGCGGAGCGGCGCCTGCGGGATCTGCTCGTCCTCGGCTTCGTCGGGGCTCTTCGCCGCAGCGCGCTGCGTGGCCGACGTTGGTGGAGACCCGACGTCCGGAGTGGTGGCAGCGACCTGACCGGCCGGCGTGCCGTGGACGACCGGGCGACCGTTCCACCGGTCGGCGGTCTCGCGGTCGACCAACAGCAGGCCGTCGGTGTCCGGGTGGTCGGCGACCTTCAGCTTGAAGCCGATCCCGACCAGCGAACCCGCACCGAGCACGTCGGTCGCGTCGCTGCCGGCCTTCAGGACCATGTGGTCCTGCAAGCGGACGCCGACCGTGCCCTTCTTTCGCTCGCGCAGGACCTGATCGATGCCGGAGCACAGGACGTTCGCGACCTCGCCGAACGTCTCGACGTCCTCGCCGTCGAGCGTGCCGGTCGCGCGGCGCTGCGTGACGACGTCTTCCGGCGCCATCATCAACGCGCCGGCGAGCGCAGTCGCATCGCGCGCGTCGATCAACACGCGGACCGTGCGCCCGGCGTCTTCCTTGTCGAGTGCGCCGCGGACGACGGCCTTCGTCCCGGGACAACTGTCGGCGAGTTCCTGCGCGTCCCCGGAGACCAACGACGTCGGCGTCAGGCGGACCGGTCGCGCGACGAGCGAGCCGAGCGTCTCGCCGAGCACGGCGAGCGTTGCGACCAGCAGGTCCTTCAGCGTCCGGTCGTTCGCTTGCGTCGCCTGTCCGACTGACATCGGATGCCCCCGAGCTGGGAACTCAGTGGTTGAAACGGAGATCGATTCGCAGCTCGCCGCTGTCGAAGCCGATCACGACGCCGTGCGAGGCGGCGATCTTGTTCCCGGTCATCACGTCGACGCGTTCACCGATCGCGACCGACGGGACCGAGAGATCCATCCGATGGCCGTCGGCCACCCAGAGGTTCTTGAAGCTGCCGCCGACCATGTTGCAGAGCTCGCCGAACGAGTCCGCAACCGCAGACGGGTCCTCGAACTCGGACTCGTCGGCCATCAGCATGCTGGCCGCGGCCTTTCGCGCGAACGCGAGCCGCGAGCTCAAGACGAACACGCCGCCTTGCGATCCGGTGAACCCGAGGACGGCGACGATCTCGTCGTGGATCGTCTCCGCCGACGGCATCACGTGGCGATGCGTGCGGGCCTCCATCTGGACCATCGTGGCGAACACTTCTGTCGCCGAACCGACGAGAGCATCCGCGTAACGCGACTCGATCTGAACTGCCGTCATCGCCGGAGCTCCGTGTCAGGAGATCACTTCAGGAACGGACCGATGACTTCCTGGATCTTGTCTGGCGTGAACGGCTTCTTGAGGTAGCCCTTCGCGCCGCGGCTCATCGCTTCCTTGATGACCTCCTCGCTGCCCTCGGTCGTGATCATCACGATCGGCGGCGCGGCTGCCGCGAGCTTCTCGCTGACGGCCTTCACGAAGTCGAGGCCGTTCATGTTCGGCATGTTGACGTCGGAGAGGATCAGGTCGACCTTCGATCCCTGGAGCGCCGCAAGCCCTTCCACGCCGTCGCCAGCTTCCTTGCAGTCACCGATGTCGAAGCCTGCCTGGCGCAGGCCGCGCATCACGATCTTCCGCATCGTGGCCGAGTCGTCCACGATCAGCACGTTGTAGCCCATCTCTGTCGCTCCTCTGGTGCGTCCAAGTCCGCGAACTCCGTCATCGGCCGCGGCCGACTCAGAGCTTCAGCAGTTCCTTCGACCTGCGGACTTCGTCGATGATGTGAAGGCGCATCACGTCGAGATCGGTGTCCGCGAGCTGCAAGCGTTCGAGGGCTTGCGGCGCGACGGCGTGCGCGAATGCGTCGGTGCCGCCGCATCCGATCTGCAGCGCGAGCAGGTCCGCGAGGTGCACGACGGCGGTCAGCGGGTTGTCCGCGAGGATCTGTTCGGCGTCGTGGTGATGTTTGATCGCCCGACGAAGATCGACCGGCAGGAACCACCGATCGGCGATCAATCCGCCGGCTGCGGCGTGATCCATGCCCGCCAGCGCGCGCTCGACCTGCAGGTGATCGCCGTCGTTGCGAGCCTGCTCGGCCGGCTGGCTATCCTCGTCGCCGCCGACGAGCCGCGAGAGGACGACCTTCCCGATGTTGTGCAGGATGCCCGCAGTGAACGACGCGCCGCCGTCGGCGACCTTCGTCGACGTGGCGATCGTCTGCGCGGCGATTCCGCAGCAGACGCTGTGGCGCCAGATCGTGCCGGGGCGATCGCGCCATCCGGCGTCGACGTGCTTGTAGTAGCGCTGCGTGCACGTCGCGACGACGAGCTTGACGAGCGTGCGCGTCCCCAGCAGACCGACGGCCTGTGCCACGGTCTGCACCTCCTGCGGGAGGGCGTACATGCTGGAGTTGCACAACTTCAGCAGGCGCGCCGTCAGCGTCGGGTCGGTGCGAACGACGGCGACGAGGTCGCCGATCGCGAAGTCCGGCTCGTTGACGATCTGCAGGACGCGCATCGCGACCTGTGGCAACGGCGGCAGCGACTCGATCGCGGACTGGAGTTCGGCGGTCGGCGTCAAAGCACTTCCTCGCGGCAGCGGGACTTCAGCAGCGTGACGACGCCGGTGCCGACCTCCAGCCGTGCGCCCTGGAACTCGCCGGAGCCGGTGTGATTCGAAGTGATCTCGAGCGCCGACATCCGAAGTGCGGTCGTGATGGCTTCGAGGTTGCGACGCCCGACCGTCAGGCCGGGTCCGGTCGCGCTGACGTAGCGCGGCTCGGCCGCCCCGACGACGTGCGTCCTGCACCGTTCGCGAACGGCGCCCGCGGCGTCGAGTTCGGCCAGCAGCGCGCGGATGCCCGAGTCGACGAACAGCGCCGGTTCGGCGGCCGCGCGCGCCGTGTCGAGACGCGAGTCCGGCAACACGGCGTGCAGCACGCCTGCGACTCCAGCGACCGCGTCGTGGATCAGGACCAGCAGTCCGCTGCCGACGTTCCCGGCGAGGAGCACGGCGCTCGCGTCGGTGGTGACGACGTGGCGCCCAGGCTCGATCTCGATCGCGGTGCGTGTCGGCGGCGGTGACTGCGGTGACGGCGCGGACCCAGCAGCGGCGGGTCGTTGTCGTTCATCCGTCTCGCTGCGGGGGAACACCACGGGCGGTTCATCGGCAACGACGCGGATGCGCTGGAGTCGAAGGTGTGTCGATCCCGTTCCGGGAGTTGGCGTCAGTTGACCGTGACGTTCGCCTGATCGAGCTGCGCCTTCAGCCGCGCCATCACGTTGCTGTGGATCTGACAGACGCGCGACTCGGTCAGCTCCATGATCTCGCCGATCTCGCGCATGGTCAGACCCTCGTAGTAGTACATCAGGATGATCAGGCGCTCCTTCTTGGTCAGGCTGCCGGTGATCATCTCGAGCGCGTCGCGCTGCTGGATCGTGTCGACCGGGTCGATCGACTTGCGGTCGGCGAGGATCTCGACCTTCTCCATCTCCTTCTCCTCGTCGCCGTCGTCCCACTTCTCCGACAGCGAGAAGATCGTCTTGGCGTTGGCCTCGGCCTCGTGCGCCTGCAGCTCCTCGAGCGAGATGCCGAGCGCCTGCGCGATCTCGGCCTGGTTCGGCGCGCGGCCGAGTTCGCCTTCGAGCTGGCGGATCGCGCGGTCGAGGCGGTGCGCCTTCAGACGCACGAGCCGCGGCACCCAGTCCTGGCTGCGC
>JAEYTU010000324.1 GCA_023433825.1 Planctomycetota bacterium | reverse complement strand
GCACGGACACGAACACGACGAACAGCAGCAGGATCCGACGATGCTTCAAGGCGAACGGCGACGGCGACGAACGGCGCGAGACGGTAGCGGATTCGCGCTCGAAACCAGGGATTGGGGCCAGAATTCGAAGGTTCGACGTTGACAGTGCATGGCAGCGCGACAAGATTCCGCGCGTTCCGAGCCGTTCTCGCGCCGAGGGGGCGCGAATCGCGGCTCGCGAAAGACCAACCGCAAGGATCCAACCATGGCCGCGAAGAAGAAGGCTGCAGCGAAGAAGTCCAGCAGCAGCGTCGGAGCAGAACTGATCATCTCGAAGTCGCGCACGAAGGCGGCGACGAAGAAGTGCAACGTCTCGTCGGAGTTCTACGGAGCGCTCGACAAGGTCGTGCGCGACATGATCAACAAGGCCGAAGGCCGCGCCGAAGCCAACAAGCGCAAGACGCTCAAGCCGCAAGACCTCTGAGTCGCGGCCGAAGCGAAACGCGACGCAGCGTCGCGCTCTGCAGGACCCGCGGCCCGGTCGCCTGCGCCGCAGCGAAGCGCTGCGATCGCTTCCACGAGCGCGAATGTCACGAACGGCCGGCACGCAGCCCGCGCGGGGCAAAACCTGTGCGGGCTGCTGTGCGTACCGGCGGCGTCACTCCGCGTAGGAGCCCATCAGGTACAGCGGTTCGAGCCGATCCGCATGGCTGTCCACGAGGACGAGCGACGGCGCGAACATGTCGGCGACGTCGACGGCGCATGCATCGGTCATCGCCGTGCGCGGCGAGATCGCCGCGAGCACCGTCGCGAGCGCCGGCTCGTGCAGCACGATCCCCTCGCGGTGCAGTGCGATCAGTTCGTCCACCGTCGACGCGCGCGGCGCCTCGCGAACGTCGACGCGCTCACCGATCGCGATCAGCGCATGGTGGATGCGACCGCGCCGCGCATCGAGTGCCGGACGCACCAGCGTGACGCCGAACGCGCGATGCGCGGCGAGCGCGTGCAACTCGAGACTCGTGCAGGTGCGCAGGCGCGCGCCACGAAACGCCGCGAGCATCCGCGCGAACGTGACGGCGACGCGGAGCCCGGTGTAGGACCCGGGACCGACGTCGACGATCAACCCGTCGACGTCGTTCGGCGCGAGTCCGGCATCGGCGACCAGTGCCGCGACGAGCGTCGCGAGGTCGTCGCCGCGCGGGCGACCGACGCGCTTCGTGACGATTCCGGAGTGCTGCAGTGCGCAGGCGAACGTGCCCGAGCTCGCGCTGATCGCGAGTTCGGTCATGTCGCGAGCGCGGTGCGCACGGCGTCGACCAGGTTCGCCACGTGGCGATGCACCTCGGCCTCGTCCTCGCCTTCGACCATCACGCGACACTTGTTCTCGGTGCCCGAGTAGCGGAGCAGCACGCGACCGCGATCGCCGAGGGCCGCCGCGGCGGCGTCGCGCGCCGCGACGACGCCGGGCAACGTGTCGAGCGGCGGTTTGCGCATCACTTCGACGTTCTGCAGGACCTGCGGGAAACGGACGAACGTCGACCACGCGGCCGCGAACCCGCCCTCGCGAACCTGCGGCAGCGACAGCAGCGTCAACGCCGTGAACAGCCCGTCACCGGTGTGCGCGCCGGCACCGGCGAACACGATGTGTCCCGATTGCTCGCCGCCGAGCGGGTGGTTCTCGCGGCGCATCGCCTCGACGACGTACTTGTCGCCGACCTTCGTGCGGAGCAGACGAATCCCGGCGTTCCGCAATGCGACCTCGAGCCCCATGTTGCTCATCTCGGTCGCGACGACGACGCCGTTCGGTAGGAGCCCGCGACGCTGCCAGTCGGGTCCGAGCAGTGCGAGGACGTCGTCGCCGTCGCGCACGTTGCCGGCGTCGTCGATGAAGATCCCCCGATCCCCGTCGCCGTCGAGGCACAGTCCGAGTGCCGCGCCGGAACCGGTGACGACCGGAGCGAGCGCCTCCGGATGCAGCGCACCGACGCCGTCGTTGATGTTCGTCCCATCGGGCGTGCACGCCGTCGCGATCACCCGCGCGCCGAAACTGCCGAGCGCTGCCGGCACCAGTTGCGAGCCGCCACCGTTGGCACCGTCGACGGCGATCGTGACGCCGGTCAGGTCGAGCGTCGGGAACGCCTCGCGCAGGTGATCGAAGTACGCGTCGGTCAGTTCGCGGCGTCGGTGGGAACGCGGCCGTGCATCGACCTCAGGACCGACCTCGGCGGCGAGCGCGCAGATCTCGGCCTCGTCGGCCTCCGACAACTTGCGCCCTTCGCGATCGAAGATCTTGATGCCGTTGTCGGTCGCCGCGTTGTGCGACGCGCTGATCATGATGCCGGCGTCGAAACGATGGCGACGCGCGACGCATGCGAGCGCAGGTGTCGTCACGAGACCGACGTCGACGACGGCCACTTCCGCTGCTTGGAACCCCTGCGTCAGCGCGCCGAGGATCCAGTCGCCGGACTCGCGTCCGTCGTTGCCGGCGACGACGCGAAGCCGCTCGCCGCCCCGCCCTTGCAACATGACGCCGATCGCCGAGGCGATGCGCCGGAGTGTCGCCGGATCCATCGGCGGATCACCGGCGCGTCCGCGCAGGCCATCGGTCCCGAACTCCAGCCGCGCGGGGTCATCGGTCATCGGTCATTCCTTGCGACGGACTTGGACGCCACTCGTCGGTTCGACGATGTAGTCGCGTCCGTCGCGCCAGTTGCCACGGAGGAAGTAGAAGCGAGGGGTCACGAGCTGCGGCGCGTTGCTCTCGACGTCACGGAGCAGCACGGCCGACATCCGAACGTTCTCCCGTGCCCATGCGTCGAGTTCGTTCGCGTTCCGCCTGACCGAGAGGTCGGACTCGAGCTGATTGCCGGCGCGAAGCACGACCTTCAGCAGGGTTGGCTCGACGACGTACTGCTGCGGATCGGCACCCGGCATCGCGGCCACGTCGAGCTGCACCGGGACGTTCATCTCGAACTGTTCCATTCGTGGCGGCAGCGTGATCCGCATCCGTGGCGAGTTCTCGAGCCGGATCTGCGCTGCGAGCAAGTCGGGGGTCAGCTGCAGCGGAACGTTGACCTCCTCGTTCGAGCGTGCGTCGAACTGCACGTCGGCGCGGAACAGCGGCTTCACACCGGCGATCGAGTTCAGCGCGGCCTCGGTGCCGGACAGCACGAACTCGGACGGATGGAACGCGTAGGTCGCGTTCTTCAGTCGCTGCTGGAAGTTCTCGGCGTCCGGCGAACCCTGCACGCGGATGTCGATCAGGTCGGGCATGATCGAGTTCGTGCGGGTGGCCTTCGGCTCGATCACGACGCGGACGCGGCGCGGCTCCATGCCGACCATGACGCGCTTCAACTCCGGCAGCCGCGGCCGGACACGGCCGATGTCGAACTCGACGAACTTCAGGCCGACCTCGAACTCCTCCTTCTCCGGCGTCACGGTGAACCCTGGGTTCTCGTTCAGCAGGTCGACGAGGTGCTTCGGACCGGCGAGCGACAACGTGATCGTGTCGCGACGTTCGGAGCGGATCGGATCCTCGAACCGCACGACCGAGTAGCCGTCCACCGGCAGGACGAACTCGAGCACCGACGCGAAGTCGGCACCGGATGCATCGACGGTCGCGCCGGAACCGCGAAAGCCGTCGACGGCGCGCAGCGTCACGACCGCCGTCGCTCGATCGGTGACCTGAGCATCGAGCCCGAGCCAGACCAGGATCGCGATGCCGAGCGCGAGCAGCTTTCGCCAGTAATCGGAGAGCAGGTTCTCGAGAAAGATCGTCAAGCCCGAGCGCGCGTCCTTGCGTGTCTTCATGGGCGGTCCCCGGCCTTCAGGCCCATCTCGCGTTCGAGCAGCTTCTCGAGTTGTTCCAGCGTCAAGTCGAATTCCAGACGACCGCCGACGGCGAGCGACACCTTGCCGGTCTCCTCGGAGACGACGACGGCGATCGCGTCGGTCTCCTCGGTCAGACCGACGGCAGCGCGATGCCGCGTGCCGAGTCGCTTGTCGATGTCGGGGTTCTGGCTGAGCGGCAGCAGGCACGACGCGGCGACGATGCGGTCGTCGCGAATGATGATCGCGCCGTCGTGCAGCGCGCTCTTCGGGAAGAAGATCGACTCGATCAGGTACGAGTTGACCTCGGCGTCGATCGTGATTCCGGTCTCCGACATGCTCGCGAGGCTGCCCTCGCGTTCGATCGCGATCAGCGCGCCCATCCGTTCCTTGCTGAGGCGCGCGACCGAGCGGATCAGTCGCTGCAACGTCTTCAGTTCGCGACGGAAGAACCTCCCGAAGATCGGTGAGTCGCCGAGGTGCACGATCGCGCGCCGGATCTCGGGCTGGAACACGATGACGAGGCCGAGCACGGTCAAGTTCGCGATCGACTCGAAGACGATCTTCAGCCGCGACAGGTCGAAGACGCGGATCGGCAGGAAGTAGACGACCGTCGCCGTGATCAGGATCAGGGTCAGTCCGCGCACGACACCGCTGCCGCGTGTCTGACGCAGGAACCGGAGCACCAGGTAGATGCCCACGGTGAACACGGCGATCTCGACGATCGCCCGCAGGATCATGGCGGGGTCCTGACTCATCGGTTCAAAGGCGCGGCGCCCGCCGCGTGGATCGCGTCGATCACCTTAACGACGTCGCGCATCTCCGCCACATCGTGAACTCGGATCACTTCGACGCGCGCGAGTGCCAGTGCGGCGACGGCGGCAGCGGTGCCCGGCAGGCGCGCATCGACGGGTCGGCCGGTGAATCGTCCGAGGAACGACTTTCGGGACGGTCCGACGAGGATCGGCACGCCGAGCGATCGAAGGGCCGCGACGTGCGCGATCAACCGTGCGCAGTCGAATGCGGTCGTTCCGAATCCGAGGCCTGGGTCGACGAGGATCGCGTCGCGGGCGATCCCGGCCCCGATCGCTCGGTCGATCGCACCGCGCAGCGCCGTGACGACGGCCGGGACGACGTCGGCGTCGCCGTCGGTTCGGGTCGGTTCGAAGCGATGCATCAGCACGACGGGGCACCGATGCCTGGCGACGACGGCGGCCATCGCGGGGTCGTGCGCGAGCGCCGACGTGTCGTTGACCCAGTCCGCGCCGCTGCGCAGCGCGACGTCGGCGACCTCGGCGTCGGTCGTGTCGACCGAGATCGGGACGTCGACCCGCGCGCGCAGTCGTTGCAGCGTCGGCAGCAGGCGTCGGAGCTGCTCGCTGGCCGGCACCGGCGTGTAGCCGGGACGCGTCGACTCGGCGCCGATGTCGACGATCGACGCGCCGGCTTCGACCATCGCGACGCAGCGTTCGACGGCGGCGTCGACGTCGGTGTCACGGCCGCCGTCACTGAACGAATCCGGCGTGACGTTCAGGACGCCCATCAGGTGCGTCGCGTCGGCGAGGATCAGCGCGCGCCCGGTCGTGCCGACGACCCGTCGCCGCGAGCCCGGTTCGCTCAAGACGGGGCGAGGCCCTGCGCCCCGGGCAATGCGTCCCCGTCGGCCGGCTCTCGCTGTCC
>JAEYTU010000319.1 GCA_023433825.1 Planctomycetota bacterium | reverse complement strand
CGTCTGGACGTTGATGACCGGACGTCAGCGTGAAGTCTGATCCGAGTCAGACCGCAGGGACCGACTCCGGCGGCGTGACCTCGACGTAGCTCGACGACGTCCGCAACAGCGCCGGGTGGAAGTACGGATCGTCCGAGATCTGCGCACCGTGCAGAGCCTGCATTCGCATGCGCTCGGCTTCGAAGCGTTCCTGTCCACGTTGGTCGCGGCCGCGGCTGATCGACTCGTAGTGCCAGAGCGTCGCTGCCGGCGTGTAGAGGATCCGCAGCCCGAGACGGCGGAGCTTCAGGCAGTAGTCGACGTCGTTGAACGCGACCGCGAGCCCGGCATCCATCCCGCCGACCGCGTTCCAATGCGAACGCCGCGTCAGCAGACACGCCCCCGTCACCGCGCTGACCTCGCGCGTGCAGTGCACGAGACCGTGATACCCGGGGTCGGTGAACGCGAACCGCTTGTGCGCGTGACCTGCGACGCCGCCGAAGCCGAGGACGACACCGGCGTGCTGGATCGACCCGTCGGCGTAGCGCAGCCGCGCACCGACCGCGCCGACGTCCGGCGCTTCGATCCACGCGACCATCGCCTTCAGCCAGTTCGGGTCGTCGACCTCGGTGTCGTTGTTGAGCAGCAGGATCAGCGGCGCGTCCGAGCTGGCGACGGCGCCGTTGTTCAACGCGGCGAAGTCGAACGGTCGCTCGTCGCGCAGGATCCGGACGCGGGGGTCTCGCCGCCAGCGGTCGAACAGGGCGAGCGTCTCGGGCTCGACGCTGCCGTTGTCGACGACGACGACTTCGAACGCTCTGTGGTCGGTGCGCTGCAGAACGCTGTCGACGCACGGGCCGACGAGTCGGGCGCGGTCGCGCGTCGGGACGACGATCGTGACGCGCTCCTCGCGAACGGGAGCGACGTGCAACATCTGACCGACGAAGCCTTGTCCCGGTGTCGCCGTGCCTCGCATGCCGCGGCGACGCATCGCTTCCTCGACGACGCGGCACCGTGCCTGCGCGTCGTCGGCGACGCGTGCGCGGTGCAGCAGGACCTCGGGAACGCGGACGACGCGTCGCGCGCGTTCGACCACGCGCAGCACGAGGTCGTACGCCATCGCCACCCCTGGCTCGGCCCGGAACCCGCCGACGCCGATCGCCAGTTCGCGCCGCACGGCGCACAGGCGCAACACGTACGGCTGGCACAGCAACAACGTCGGCGACCACTCCGGTTTGCGGAACCGATGCGACGACGTTCCGTCGTCGACTAGTTCGTCGTCGTCGGCGTAGACGACGTCGATGTCGGGCGCCGCGCGGATGGCGTCCGCGAGGTCGAGCAACGCGCCGGGGTGCAGCCGATCGCCGGGCGCGAGCACGCAGACGAACGTCGCCGTCGAGCGCGCGAGTGCGTCGTTCATCGCGGCGGCGGCGTCGCGCGCCTCGCGGGCGTCGATCGCGACGACGTCGAATGCCGGATGAACGAGTGCCGCCAGCCGTTGCGCCGTCACCGTCGCGCTGTGCGTCTCCGACGGCGCGGCCGTGAACTGCGGAACGAGGATCGTGAAGCGCGATGGCTCGACGAGTGACGCGGCGCGGGCGTCGAGTGCGCGGCGTTCGTCTGCGTTCGGCGGCCGCAGCGCCGTGCGCCGCTGTTTCGGAAGGCGCGCCGTCGCCCGCGGTGGCTCGACGGATCCGGTCCGACGCAGCGCGCGGAGTGCTTGCCGAAGGTCGACCATCAGTTGCCGCGGTGAAGCCCAGCCCGGCCGCGGGTACCAGGAGCCGAGTGCGAGCTTCAGTCGCGACCAGACGAAACGCGCGCCGAGCGCACGCCCCGGCCCGAGCACGGTCACCCGTCGCGGTGCCGTGTCGGTCGTCGTTCCGTCGGCGTCGGTCATCCGCAGCGCGACGACGACGGTCCGCCCGATCCATGCGTCGAGCGCCAACACAGCGCTGAACCCGGAGGTCTGCGACTCGGGAACGGCGAATGCGCGCGCGACGTCGGGACGGGGCTGGTCGGCCGTCAGTGCGACCTTCGGCTCGCCGTCGACGACCAGACACAGCTCGCGAATCGCGGTCGGCGTCGTGATCCAACCGCGGACCTCGCTCGCCGGTTCCTGCGTGACGAGCCCGTCGGCCGGAACTTCGAGGAACGCCTTCGCGCCGGAGGTCACGTCGTCAGCGTCGAGTCGCGACGTCGCGATTCCGAAACCAACCGCGCAGCGCCGAACGGACTCGCTGCGCCCAGCCGGAGGGCTGTGGGCGCAGCACGGTCGGCGACGACGGAGCACTCCCGGCTGGGGCGGCGTCGGTGCCGTTCGTGCGGAGTCGCTGCGGGAATGCGTCGAGCAACGCCGGCTTCAGCCAGCCGCGCGCGACGCCGTCCGCCACTTCGTCGAACGGAACCGCGCCGGCCGCGACGGCTTCGCGGTAGCAGTCCATCCAGACCTCGCCGAGTGGGTTGCGGTCGTTCCGCCACGGCTGCGTGTCGACGACGGTGTAGTGCAGCAGCTTCGAACTCTCGGGCTCGTAGTGTTCGAGGCAGTTCCACTCGGGCGGCAAGTCGTCGCCGATCTCGTCGGGGCGGACCAGGCACAGGTCGAACATCAGCTGCTCGTAGGTGTACGCGCCGTCGTCGAGCCCGCGGACGATGTCTTCGATCCGCCACGGCAGGCGTTCGCAGTCGAGCATCATCACGCTCATCTGCCGCCCCGGCTTGAAGTTCACCTGCGTGTTGCGCCACGCCTGCGGCGGCTCCTTCTGATAGGTGCAGAGCACCTTGCGGTCGCCGAACGGGATCCGCCACAGCTCTTCGAGGTCGGTGAAGACCTGCATGTCCGAGTCGACGTACAGCGCGCGCCCGCGGTGGCCGCACAAGCTCGGGATCAGGAATCGGCAGAACGAGAACCCGGTGCGCGGCCGGTTACGCGGCTCCTTCGGGATCGGCACCGGGACGTTCAGCATCGGCGTCACGCGCACCGGCATCGGCGTGTGCTTGCGGATCGAGTACTCCAGCACGCGCGTCGGCACCATCTGCGTCTCGTCGACGCCGACGAAGACGCGCATCGGCGGGATCAGCGGCGCGTAGTCGATGCCGTACTGCTCGACGATCCGGTCCAACTCGCCGAACTGCAGATCGAAGCTCGGCTGCCCGTTCGCGAGGCGTGTCGTGCCAGCCAGGTCTCGGAACGCCGCGCCGTAGTTGTGGCCGCCGTCGATCCCGAGCGAGCGAACGCGCTTCGCGCCCAGCACTCCGAGCAACTCCAGCGCGGCTTCCGACGAGAAGTAGCGCGCCGAGAGGATCGAGTCGTTGCCGACGAGCGGCGACTTCTTGTTGTTTCGAAGGTTGTACCAGACGAGCCGACCCTGCTCGTCGAGGACGCGCAGCGCGGGGACCGTGTCGAAGAACGACTCCAGCGGTCTGGAGACGTCCGCGCGATGGTCGACGTGCGGGTAGCGCGGCATGACCAAGAAGCGGCAGTTCTTCGTCAGCGCATCGCCGCACGCCGCCGCGACGTCGATGTCGATCATGTGCGCGATCGTCACCGGCAACTCGCGCACGACGTGATTCAGCGAGAGCAGTTGGTAGTCGTCGAGCGGGAACTCCGCGCGTCTGCCGAAGGTCGGACCCTTGCCGAGGACGAGCCATGGGCGTCCGTCGACGGGCGGGCTCTCGAGCCAGGTCTTCAACTCGATCATGCGCGCACTCTTACCACACGCACACTGCGGTCGAACGCGTTCGACGTCATCGCGCGCGTCCGCCGTGCTGACGTGCGCGTTCGATCCATTGCGGATGCGTGAACACGGCGAACGGTTCGACCTCCAGTTGACGCAAGCGGAGGCCGCGCGACTGGACGCGCTTCGATGTCCCGATCTCGGCGGCGATGGCTTCGCCGTAGTTGCGGCCGATCGGGAAGCCGCCGATCGACGTCAGGACGCTGCGACGCGCGAACCACACGAGCGATTGCAGGTGGTCGCCGCGAGGTCCCGGGTCGATGCCGTGCGTCGCGAAGAAGTGCTCGTAGCAGCGCATTCGTTCGACCGGACGCCCGTCGATCTCGTGGCCGGGCATCGTGTGCCCGGCGAAGCGCGCACGCAGCACGTCCCATGGCGCGTCCCACGGCGGGCTCGCGCGTTCGCCGACGAGTCCAACGCCGGGCGCCGACGCGGCGGCGACGAACGGCTGCAGCCATGGGCCGCGCCGAAGCACGCATTCGTCCTGAAGGAACAGGTAGGCATCGTGTTCCGGTGGGAGCCGCCAACCGTGCTCCCACGCACCGATGTTGAAGCCGACGTTCTCGCGGTAGTGGACGGTCAGATCGGGAGGCATCGCCGGGCGGGTGGCGTTCGCTTCGCCGTCCTCGTTGACGACGACGCGCAATTCGTAGGGATGACCCGAGGGAGTCGCGCGCAGGCTCTCGACGAGATCGAGCAGCGGTTCGATCGGACGCGCGGCGTAGTGGGCGATCACGACGGCGACCGTTCCCGTGATCGGGCCTTCGTCCAGCAGTTGCGCCGTCATCGCGGCAATGATCGACGACCACTGCTCGTCGTGCAAAACCCGGTTCGCGTGCCTACCATCCCCGCCCCGTTGTCCGAGCCGGAACAGAGCGACCTGCTGCACGAAGCGACGCCGATCGTCCACGTGATCGATGTTCGCGCGGCGGCGACCTACGCGCAGAACGACGGTTTCGACCCTCGCGACCGATTGTCCGAGGACATCCTCGCGCGCGTCGGTGCGAGCGCGACGTTCCCGCCGCTGTGGTTGGCGAACGGTTGGTGGCGCGCGTCGGTGCTCGACGACCTGCGGGCGTTGGCGGGCACGATCGTCCGCGCGACGGCGGCGGACGCCGTGGCGAGCGGCGGACGGCGGCTGGCGTACACGTTGCCGCTCTGGCGTGAGCTCGCCGGCGCCGGCGCGACGGTGCTCGTCGTCGATCTGTCGCGCTGGGAACGGGACGAAGCGACGGCGGCCGCTGCGGTCGTCGCGGCGACGGGCGGTGCTTCCGTGATCGTCGTCGACGCGAGCGCGGCAGCCGACGTCCTCGCGACGCGCATTCGAACGGCCTGTGCCCGAATGCACGGCGACGTCGACGCTGCGAAGGTCGTCGGTGTCGTGCTCGGAGCTCTCGCTCGCAGGGCCGACGGAGCGGGCGCGACGGATCAGCCGCGCGACGACGCCGCGGCCGAGTTCCACGCAGCGCTCGTCGTCGCGGCGTCGGGCCGATCGATCGACGATGCGTCCGATCTCGCCGCGCGCGTTCTCGCGGAAGCGCGACTGCGGGTCGAGCGATCGATGTTCGAAGAGGGCTTCGTGCGACAGCGTGCTCTGGGAGCGGCGGAAGCGGCAGTGCGCGACGTGGACGCGCGGATCGCCGAACTCGCCGTTCGCCGCGCGGAGTACGAACGTCAGCTCGTCGTCGTCGACGAGACCGTCGGCGAGCTGCGTGAGCGATTGCGCAAACAGCTCGGCGAGTGGTGCTCGTTCGACGAACTCGGTGAGAAGGGCGAACGGATCCGCGAACTGTTGCGACACACGCAGGCGGTCCGCGCGTCGTGGACGTACCGGATCGCGATGGTGCTGGCGCTGCCGATCCGCGCGATCGTCGCGTTGCGCGATCGGTGGTTTTCGAGGAGCTCGAGGCGATGACCGGAGCGACCGGCGACAAGGCGGAGGGAACTCGCGAGGGGACACATCCGCCACCTTCGGCGGCCCAGCCAGGCATGGTCGACTTCGACAAGTACCGTCGATTCGGCGCGTACCACTGGAAGCTCGTCGATCGATTGCCTGACTACCGGCGCCGCGTCGAGACCGTCTGCGAGTTCGTCCGACCGGGCGATCGGTGTCTGGACCTCGGTTGTGGCGACGGAACGTACATCGGTTACGTGGCGGAGCGTGGCGGACTGGTCACCGGAGTCGACGGCGATGCGGATGGCATTCGGTGCGCGCAGGAGGAGCTCGAACGCCGCAACGTCCCCGGGTTCCGGCTCGTGCATTCGACGTTCGCAGATCTGCCGCGGCGGCTCGTCGGCGAGGAACGTTCGTTCGACTTCGTCTACTCGATGGACTGCATCGAACACCTGGTGAATCCGCACGAGCTGCTGGACGTCGTCGAGAGGTACTTGGCGCCACGCGGCACGGTGTTGATCGGCACGCCGCTGTTCGTCGGTGCCGAGTTCGTCTCGCAGTACCACGTCAAGGAGTTCACGCGCGACGAGATCACGGAGCTGTTGACGGCGCGGTTCGAGCGCATGGACGAGCGTCTGCTCGACGCGCCCGTTCCCGGACGCGAGGGCGTCGTGCCGCGGTTCTTCGTGTTTCACGGCCGCCGCCGTGCGCCGTGGTGGAAGTTCTGGCGACGCGGCGCGCGCCGCTGATCAGTCCGGCTGGTTGGCACGCGCGCGGACGACGTCGACGACGACGCGCGCATCGAGAGACCCGGGTCCGAACGGCAGGCCTCGTGCCGGGACGCGGACCGGGATCGCGGCAGGCCGACGATCGGTGACGCGCGGCGTCAGGCCGTCGACGGTCATCAGTGCGGCCTGCGCGAGGTAGCGGCCGCCGGTCAGGTGCGGGACGAAGCGAACTCGATAGCGGCGTGTCGCTCCGGCTGCGAGCGGCGTGAGCGTGACGACGCGGTGCAGCTCCGTCAGGCGAGAGACGACGTGTTCCTGCGGGCCGAGGAACGAGAACTTGAAGCTCGGCGATGGCACGTCGACGACGGCGCGGGCGACGAGATCGAAACATCCGATCTCGCCCGGCGGCAGTTCGTCGACCGGTGTGCCCGCGGCGTCGGTGAGCTGCAGCGAGACGAGCTGGAAGTCACCGGCGTTCGGATCGGCCGGTTGCCCGTCGGCGTCGATCGGCGACGCGGCGACTTCGTCGATGCCGGCGAACTCGACTTGGACGTCGGCCGAGGACGTCGCCGGCCCGACGACGTGGAGGCGAGCGAACTCGGCGCGCCCGCCGTCGACGTCGCCGCCGCCGGGTCGGCGGCCGCCGAACGCGATGCCGAGCAGGAACTCGCCCGGCGAAAGTCGCAGCGAGAACTCGAAGTCGAACTCGTGCCGACCCGACTCCAGGCGATCGCGGCGGACTCGCATTCCCGCGGAGCGCCCGCCGCGGGGCTGGCGGAAGCTCGTCGTGACGACCGCGTCGTCGATCGGCTCCGGGAGGTGCAGGACGACGCGCGCCGTGCAGCGTTCGCCGCACTCGAACGCGATCGACGGCAGCGGCGCTCGGAACTCGGTCGACAGTCGCGGGACGTTCCCGCCGCCGATCATCCGTCGGATCGCTTCGCCGTCGCCGTCCATCGTCACTGACGTGACGGCCAATGGGCCCTCGGGCGACACGGCCGTGAACGTGTGTCCGACGGTCGCCGCGAGATTCGCGTAGCCGATCCCTTCCGCCGACTCGCGCGTCGTCGGCTCGGTGTCGATGTCCTCCGTCGCGTCGATCGCGACGTCGCTCGTGACGCGACACGGCCAGTCACGCGTCGCCAGTGTCGCGCCGTCGGCATCGATCCAATCGAGTCGCAGGACCCCGGTCGTGGGCGCACACCTCGCGGCGACTCGCGCCGTGACGACGAGATGGTCGTCTGGTCCCGGCTGCGGATAGGTCGTCGGCGGCAACAGAATCCGCGTTCCGGCGACGAGTCGGCCATCGCGGTCGTTCTGGTGCAGCGACAGGCAGAAGCTCGAGTCGTCGATCGCGCGCCCGGGCCGAGCGTGGAACGTCACTGTGGTGGCGCGATCCGACGACAGCTCGATCTGGGTCGCGTCGCCGCGGTCGGCGCCGACGAACTCGAGGGTGGCCGCGCGCTGCGGGAGCGTGGCGATGGCGGCGACGTCGGAATCGGCTCCCGAGGTGTCGACGATCGCCGTCGTCTCGACCGGCAGCGATTGCGACATCGATGCGCTCGTCGCACGCATCTCGAGCATGGCGTGATAGCGATCGAGCACGTCGTCGATCGGACCGCTCGCCATCGGCTCGCCGCGGTCGAGCCACAGTCCGCGATCCGCGAGTCGGCGCAGGTAACCGGCGGCATGACTGACGATCAGCAGGCTGCACCCGTTGCGCTTCATCGTCAGCAGATGATCGACGCACTTCTCGCGGAACGCCTGATCGCCGACGGCGAGGACTTCGTCGACGACGAAGACCTGCGGTTCGCTGAATGCCGCCACGCTGAACGCGAGGCGCATGTACATGCCGCTGCTGTAGTACTTGACCGGGGTCTCGAGGAACTCCGCGAGCTCGGCGAACTCGACGATCCGATCGAGTCGGCGGTCGATGTCGCGGCGCTTCAGCCCCAGGATGCTGCCGAAGATGTAGACGTTCTCGCGCCCGGTCAGCACCGGGTGGAATCCGGCACCGACCATCATCAATGCGACGATTCGTCCACGGATCCGCGAGATGCCGCGATCGGGTGCGACGACACCGCTGAGCACCTTCAGCAATGTCGTCTTGCCGGCGCCGTTGCGACCGACGAGGCCGAGACTCTCGCCCGGCGCGAGTTGGAAACTGACGCCTTTCAGGCTCCAGAACTCGTCGGTGCGCAGGCGAGACGCGGCCGTGCCGAGTCCGAGGAACGCGCGCGTTCCGTCCTCGACCGCGTACTTCGTGCCGCGGCGCAGTGTCTTCGTGTAACGCTTCCAGACGTCCTCGACGGAGACGACCCAGCGATCCATTCGGTCGGCGGTCATCTCAGATCGACTCGGTGACGCGCGGCAGGAACACGTGGAAGAAGCGCCACCCGAGCGGCAGCGCGATGCACGTGACGACGAACACGAGTGCGAGCTGCAGCGGCATCGTCACGGTGCCGTCCAACAGCAGGTCGCGCCACGTGACGATGATCGGCGTCATCGGGTTGATCCAGTTGAGGATCGTGCCGGGGCCTTCGGTTGCGGGCGTGTAGACGATCGGCGTCAGGAACATCCACAGCAGCGCGAGCAGTGGCACGACGCTGCCGAGATCGCGTAGCGCGCCGTTCAACACCCCGAGCACCATTCCGAACGCCGCACTGAGCATCAGCTGCAGTACCAGCAGCAGCGGTACGAACGCGATCGTCCACGCCGGCAACACGCCGAATCCGACGAAGAACAGCGCGAGGACGACGAGTCCGAGCACGAAGTCGAACAGCGCGCCGCCGAGCGCGGCGAACACCAGGATCTCGCGCGGGAATCGCACGCGTCCGACGAGTTGTGGCTGCGACGTCAGTGATTGCGTCGTGCGTGTCAGGCTCGCCTGGAAGAACTGCCACGGCAACAAGCCGACATAGAGCCAGAGGGCCTTCGGCGTCGTGGTCTCGCCGCCGTTCATCAGGTCGGCGCGGTCCAGGAAGAAGAACACCGACACCATCGCGAGCGGTGTCAGCACGGCCCAGCCGACGCCGAGCAGCGACTGGCGATAGCGGGACGCGATGTCGCGGCGGATCAGACTCGTGCAGATCTCGATCCCCGCCACGAGATCGCGAAGTCCTTCGCGCCAAGCGGCAAGGCCGAGTGCGTTGAACCGATCCGGCCGATTGACGAACTCGGGCAACGTCGTCGGGTCGACACGGAGCACCTCGTCGGGCGCCGCTGCGGCATCCGCCGCTGCGAGATCGGTCTGCGTTTGCGGCGTGAGTGACAACGGGCCGCAGACTATCGGGCCGCACTCTCCAAGCAACGATCGCCACCCGCGCGATCGTTGCCGGCGCCGGTCGGAAGCAACGTCGCGAACCAACGTTCGTACTGACTGGCGATCGCGTCGATCGTGAATGCCTCCCGGAGCGCGCGGAAACTCGCGTGGGCTGCCCGCCGCGTCGCGACATCGGTCAGCGCGACGAGCGCGGAACGCATCTCGGACTCGTCGGTGAAGTAGCGAACGTGTTCGTTCCCGGTCTCGTGATACGAGAGGTCGGACGTGTGGACCAGGCACGGAATGCACGCACCGACGAAGTTCGCGAGCTTGACGTTCGACTTGTAGCGGTGTGACAGGAGCGACCCGTGCGCTCCCGACCGTGCCGAGAAGCCGACGTCGATCGACCGGAGGTCGGTCGGGTTGACGACGAACCGCGCGCCGATCGACGCACAAGCGGACTCGATGCGCGCTCGCCATTCGCCGAGGTAACTGGCCTCACCCTCGTAGCCGACGATCGCCACGCGTTCGCGGACTTCGATCGGTTCCAGGCCGGGCCAGAAGTGGTGGTAGATCGTGATCGGCCGGCTGACGAGGTCACCGAGGTCCTCGAGCATCGTGCGGTTCGGGAAGATCACGCCGTCCGCAGGCAGGTCGCGGAAGTAATCGCGGAAGTACGCGCGAATCTTCGCCATCGAGTCGCACGCGAGGCCGTCCTCGGGCTGCCGCCAACAGTCGAGGACGTCATAGGCGACGACCTTTCCGAGGCGTCGGAGCATCGCCATCTTCGAACGCTCCAAGCGCTTGACGAAGACGAAGACGTCGTTGTCGAGGATGTCGTCCGGCGTGAGCGTGACGCGGCTGCTCCAGGTCGGGCGCATCGTCGCGAGTTGTTGCGCTCGGATTCGCCAACTGCCCATCGACGGTTGCCCGACGAAGCAAGCTCGGATCGCGGTCATTGCGGCAAGCTACTCCAGGAATCCGCGTCGCCGCATGACGATCGCGTCGACGAAGAACCGCCAATAGGCAGGAACGAACGAACCCTGCATCCACCAGATCCGCAGCCACGATCCGCGACGAAGCGGACGCAACGATGCGCGTCGCGCGCGGACGAGTGCGCGGTCGCTCCACGCGGCGCGTCGCGCGGCGCGAGAGATCCGCGCGACGCGCGACTGGCGGAACAGCGGCGCCAGCACGGTGATCGCGACGTCGCGGAGGACGATCCATGGCAGGTCGAGCAGCAGGACTTGCCACGGGAGGTTGACCCAGGTCGCGACGTAGAGGTTGCGCAACGAGCGCGCGTGGAACGCATCGTCGCGGACCTTCGCGATCGTGCGGCTCAGTCGATGGCGAACGATCGCACCCGGGACGTAGCGACACCGCCAGCCGCGAGCGACTGCGCGAAGTGACAGATCGACGTCCTCGAAGTTCGCGAAGAACTCGTCTGCGAACAGGCCGATCTCGCGAAGCATGTCGACGCGGTACATGGCGGCCCCACCGCACGCGCCGAGAACGTCGGCGGGGTGGGCGAACGTGGACGATGGCCTGCCGCGGCCGCGGGGGACGGCGTCACCGTTCGAGAGGATCGCGACGCCGGCGTTCTCGATCACGCTGGGGCGGTCGTGGAACACCATCCGGCTGGCGAAGTGCCCGGCGTCGGGATGCTCGTGCGCGGCGGCCAGGAGTGCGGCGATCCAGCCCGGCTCGGCCTCGGCATCGTTGTTCAGCAGGGCGGCGAAGTCGGCGCGACGTTCGTCGAGGATCGTGGTGAGCGCCGTGTTGCAGCCGCCGGTGAATCCTTCGTTCCGCGAGTTGCGATACAGGCGAATCGAGTTGCCGAACGTGTCGAACAGTTGGTCCGCGTCGTCACCGACCGAGCCGTTGTCGACGACGTGGACTTCGAGGTTCGCGTGCGTCTGGCCGAACAGCGATCGAATGCACGCGAAGGTGTCCTCCAGGCCGTTCCAGTTGACGACGACTGCCGCGACCAGCGGCGCTGGGTGCGACGACGACGGTGATCGTGCAGAGATCGACAAGATGGTCGGATCGGGAACTGAGGCGGAGTCGGTTCCCGACTCGGGCTTCGGCGGGTGGGGTCGTCGGAGTCGACCGTTGCGTTGGACGGGGGAGTGGGTCGACTCGCTGAATCCACGTCGGTCGGCACGTTCGTTGGCGCGATCGGTCGAACCCCGGAACCGAGGGGCGGGGACGAAGGGCGAGGACGATACCCGCGCACGTCGATCGGAACGCGAGGGCTTGTGCGGGGGGATCGATGGCGGGCCGAGGTGTGATGTGGAGGGCTCCGAGGGCGAGTCGGCGGTCGCACACGTTCGCGATGGCACCGCCCCCCTGACGCCCTCGGCGTCGGTCCGGCCTCGCGAGTTGTCGCGGCGTGATGGCTGTCGCGGCGGGTGGGAAGGAACGAGTGGTGCGGCGGATCTCGCTGCGGGGCATTCCCTGCCACTCACGGCTGTCGCAACTCTATTTCTACATGAGACTTACGGAGACGCCGAAGATTTTCTGATCACCTGCTTGCGAGGTCGCGGAATCGCCGCTACCTTCCCCCGCCCTCCCGAAGCCGGAGCGCGCGAGCGCGAGGTAGATGGGAGCGATCTTTGGCATCCTGGATGACCCAATGCGTTGAGTGTGTGAGTTCATGTGAATGAAGCGTTTCACGTTCCGGGTGGATCACGCGAGTGATCTGCGGT
>JAEYTU010000308.1 GCA_023433825.1 Planctomycetota bacterium | reverse complement strand
GGCGAAGGAACCGGAGAAGACGCCACCCGCGCAGCCGACGCCGCCGCAGGAACCAGCGCCGGCGGCACCCGCCGCGCCCGCCGCGACACCGCCGAAGGAACTGTCGATCGACGACGCGTTGAGCCTGCCGCGACGGCTCGTCCGCGAGAGCGAGAAGTTCTTGGGCTGGCTCGACGCACAGCAGTTCCTCGTCTCGTCGGTCGTCGAGGTCCAAGGCCAGCGACCGCGCACCGAAGTGTTCCGCGTCCACGTCGGCAGCGGCGAGAAGGCGCCGCACGTCGATCACGAGAAGGTCGCCGCCGCGCTCGCGGCGCTGCCCGGTTTCGACGCGCGCGAAGCACAGCGACTGGCCCGCGACGTCGGCAACTTCACGTGGAGCCGCGACAAGCGCGCGATCCTCTGGAACACGGCCGACGATCTGCTGCACGTCGATCTCACGAACCATCGCGCGACGCGGCTGACGAACGGCCCGGACGAGGAGATCGGCGCGCAGTTCTCGCCCGACGGTCGGATGGTCGCCTACGTGTCCGACTTCGACCTGCACGTCGTCGGCGTCGACGGCGGCAGCGAGCGCGCGCTGACCGCCGGTGGGTCGCGCAAGCTGATGTACGGCCGCCTCGACTGGATCTACCAGGAGGAGCTGTACGGCCGCGGCAACTTCCAGGGGTACTGGTGGTCGCCCGACTCGACGCGGATCGCATTGCTGCGGTTCGACCAGTCGGAGGTCCCCGACTTCACGCTCGTCAGCGACACGCCGACGCGTCCCAACGTCGAGGTCGCCAGCTACCCGAAGGCCGGGGATCCGAACCCGAAGGTCTCGGTCGGCGTCGTCGCCGTCCGCGGTGGCGATCTGCGATGGTTCGACCTGTCGCGCTACGGCACGCAGGACGTGCTGATCGTCCGCGTCGGTTGGCACCCGGACGGCTCCGAGGTCTACCTGCAGGTGCAGGATCGCGAGCAGCGTTGGCTCGAACTGCTGGCCGGCGATCCGCGCAACGGGCAAGTCCGCCTCGTGCTGCGCGAGGAGAGTCCGACCTGGGTCGAGGTCGACGCCGAACCGTTCTGGATCGACGACGGCAAGTCGTTCCTGTGGTTGTCGGAGCGCGACGGCTGGAAGCACCTCTGGCACTACCAACGCGACGGGAAGGAGATCGCGCGACTGACGAAGGGCGACTTCGAAGTCACCGAGATCGCCGGCTTCGACGCGCAGGCGCGCATCGTCTACTTCCTGTCCGACTCCGACTCGATCCGCGAGAAGCATCTCTGGCGGTGCGGCATCGACGGCAACGGCGCCGCGCGTGTGACCCGCACGCCGGGCGTGCATTCGGTGCAGCTTTCGCCGGATGCCTCGCTGTTCGTCGACACGCTGACCGCCGTCGACCTCGTGCGGCGCATCGATCTGCGGCGGATGGACGACGCCGTCGTCCGCACGTTCGCAGATTCCGACATGGCGCAGTTGGCGCAGTACCAGTTGCCGGCCGTCGAGTTCGTGCAGATCCCGGCGCGCGACGGCTTCGTCATGGAAGGGATGCTGATCAAGCCGCGCGGGTTCCAAGCCGGCACGCGGTACCCGGTCGTGCAGTTCGCCTACGCCGGTCCGCACGCGCCGCAGGTCCGCAATCGCTTCGGAAGTGGTCGTCAGCTCTGGCACCAACTGCTGGCCGCGAAGGGCTACGCCGTCTTCGTCGTCGACAACCGGACCGCGAGCGGCAAGGGTCGCAAGAGCGCCGACGCGTGCTTCAAGCAGATGGGCGTGACCGAGTTGCAGGACCTCGAGGACGCCGCCGAATGGCTGGTCCAACAGGGCATCGCGGACCCGACGCGGCTCGCGCTGTGGGGGTGGAGCTACGGCGGGTACCAGACCGCGTACTGCATGACGCGCAGCCAGAAGTGGAAGGTCGGCATGGCCGTCAACCCGGTCACCGACTGGCGGCTCTACGACTCGATCTACACCGAGCGCTACATGGGCCTGCCGCAGACGAACCCGAACGGGTACCGGACGTCGAGCGTGCTGGCCGGCGCGGCGGGCCTGCAAGGTCGACTGCTGCTCGTCGCCGGCGCGATGGACGACAACGTTCACATGCAGAACACGCTGCAACTCGCGCACGCGTTGCAGCTCGCCGGCAAGCAGTTCGACCTGATGGTCTATCCGCGCGTTCGCCACGGCATCGAGAACGAGCGCCAACAGGCGCACCTGTACACGCTGATGACCGAGTTCCTCGGGCGGCACCTGTGAGGCGCCGATGAGCGGGCGCGGCGTCGTGCTCCACGTCGGGCCGCTCGCGGACTGGTACGCCCGGCACGGTGACGAAGGCGTGCCGACCGACGCCGACGCGCGACGCGAAGCGATCCTCCGGTGGCGCACGGAACTCGCCGGCAAGCTCGCAGGTCACGGCGTGCCGGCGTTCGACTGGGACGAACGCGAGGGCGTCGCGACGGCCGGGTTGCTCGCGCCCGATGCGCTGCGTGCGCTGCGACTGCTCGCCGTCTACGCCGATCGCGCCGATCTCGAACTGCCGCGCGCCGTCCCGAAGTCGCTCGACGCCGATCCGGTGCACGCTGCGGCCGCGGCGTCCGACTTCGCGCACAACCGATTCACGCAGATCCTCGTCCCGGACTGCTGGCTGCCGGTCGAGTTCGACCTGACCGTCAAGTTCCCGTACCCCGACGGCCTCGACGCGGTGTTCGGTTCTGCGCCCGTGCTGCAGTTCCAACTCGCCGAGTTGAATCGCACGACGTTCCAAGACGGTGCGTCGGCGCGTCGCGAAGCGGCCGCCGCACCACCGTCCGAGTCGAGCGACGCGCTCGCGTTCGCCCGTCACGGTCTCGCCGCGCTCTCGTTCGCCGTCGACGCCGCGTGTCGACGGCGCGTTCCGTTGCTGCTCGGCGGCTGACCGCCTCCTCGTCCGTACCTTCCCCAACGAGCCAGATGAAAACCAAGCACCCGAAGGGCCTCTACGTCCTGTTCTTCACCGAGATGTGGGAGCGCCTCGCGTTCTACATCATGGTCTCGATCCTGCTGCTCTACGTGACGGATGGAGAGACCGGTGGACTCGGACTGACCTCGGCAGCAGGCAACGAGATCTACGGGCTGTACCTCGCGTTCATCTACTTCACGCCGTTCCTCGGCGGAATGATCGCGGATCGATACCTCGGGTACCGAAGGGCAGTGCTCCTCGGCGGACTGCTGATGGCCAGCGGTCTGTTGCTGATGGGGATCCGTTCCGACTTCAGCTTCTTCGTGACCGGGCTGTGCGGACTGATCGTCGGGAACGGGTTCTTCAAACCGAACATCTCGGTGATGGTCGGCAACCTGTATCCGAAGGGGGATCCGCGTCGCGACGCAGGGTTCAACATCTTCTACATGGGGATCAACATCGGCGCGCTCGCGGCGACTCTCGTCGCGGCGTCGGTGCGCAACGAACTCGGCTGGCGATGGACGTTCATCGTCGCAGGGATCGGAATGCTGATCTCGTTGGCGATCCTGCTCGTGAACTGGAAGGGGCTCGAGGCCGCGGACCGTCAACCTGAGCGCCGTCCGGGCGACACGTCGTTCGGCGAGATCGCCCTGAAGATCCTGACGCCCGCGTTCGTGTTCGGCGTCGCCGGCTACTGGATCGCGAACCAGGTCGCTCCCGACGGTCCGGTGTCCCCCGGTGTCTGCGGCTTCCTCGCGGGCATGCTGCCCGTGATCTTCTTCTTCGTTCGACTCGGCATGACCGCGAACGAAGAGGAGAAGCCCGGCCTGTTGTCACTGCTGCCGGTCTACGTCGCCGGTGGAACGTTCTTCATGATCCTCCACCTCAACGGCAGCGCGTTGACGCAGTGGGCGCGCGACACGACCGACCGCGAGTTCGCGTTCATGCCGCAGACGTTCAAGCAGGACGCGTTCCCGTCCTACTACCTGAACGCTGCCCCGACGACGCCGCGGCCCGATCCGCGATCGATCCTCGTCACGGCGGACGAGAAGGCCGCGCGAATGTTCGGACAGCAACGTCTCGACGAGAGCACTGTGACACGTCTCGGCGCGACGCCGGGAATCACGGTGCGTGAGTTCCCCGTCGACGCTCCGAAGGATCTCGACGCAACCGGTTCGGCGATCTTCACTCGGTCGTCGAACGTGTTCCCCGACGGCGTCGTGACGGTCCGTGAAGCGTCTGATCATGGCGTCAAGACCTACGTCGTCGAGGTCAAGGAAGGCTCCAAGCCGATCAAGCGCGCCGCGTTCGTTCGCGAAGTCGAGGGCAAGCCGATCGGGACCTACGTCATCGACGAGCGGACCAACACGCAGCTGTATGCCGGCTATCGCGAGCGATTCGGACGCGACCCAGAATTGCTTCCGCCCGGTGAGTTCGTGCGGGTCGTCAATCCCGAGGTCTATCAGTCGCTGAACCCTCTGTTCGTGATCTTGTTCACACCGCTGGTCGTTGCGTTCTTCTTGCGACGCGCGGCGCTCGGCAAGGCCGTGTCCACGGCGAAGAAGCTCGTCTACGGGCTCCTGCTGACGACGGTGGCGCTGCTGTTGATGGCGGTCGCCGGCGTCCTGTCGAACGGCGGCGCCGACAAGGTCAGCGCGATGTGGTTGGTCGGGCTCTACGCGCTGCTGACGATCGGCGAGTTGTGTCTGTCGCCGGTTGGATTGTCGCTGGTCACCAAGTTGACGCCTGCGCGACTCGTCGGACTCGCGATGGGCGGGTGGTTCATGGCGACCGCGTTCGGAAACAAGCTGTCGGGGTTCTTCGGTGGAATCCAAGGTGCGATGTCACCGGAAGCGTTCTTCCTGGTGCTCGCGGGGCTCGCCGGACTCGCCACGTTGTTCATCCTCGTCCTGCTGCCCAAGCTCGATCGGGCACTTCGCAAGTACGGCGCCTGACCCGCCGCCGAGAAAAACTTCACCCTCGATGTCGAAACCGCGCGTCGTGCACCGACTTCGCTCTCGTCCGCTCCCACGACGGGGGCGGAGTCACCGACCTGACCACCGACACGAACTCCGATGAAGTTCCTCCCTCTGGCCTGCCTCGTTCTGACCGCCATCGTCCCGTTCGCAGCGCAGGATCCTGCGCCGAAACCTGCCGCGCAGGATCCGACCAAACCGGCGCCCGAGCACGCGCTGTTGCAGCGGATGGTCGGCACGTTCGACACCGTGACGATCGTGACGACACCCGACGGCGTCGAACAGCGCTCGAAGGGGACGATGACGACGAAGCGGCACACCGACTTCCACACGCTCAGCGACTACCGCGGCGAGATGATGGGGGCCGAGTTCGTCGGGCACGGCGTCAACGGCTGGTGCCCGGTGCGCAAGCAGTACTTCACGTTCTGGACCGACTCGATGACGGCGTCGCCGATGTCGATGAGCGGGACGTTCGACGCCGCGAAGAACGAACTTCGGATGGACGGCACGTCCTACGGCATGTCGGGCAAGCTCGAACCGGCGCGCACGGTCACGAAGTTCATCGACGACGATCGCCACGACTGGGCGCTGCTCGCGGTCCTGCCGGACGGCAAGGAGATGCCATTGGTGCGCGTCGAATACACCCGGCGGAAGTGACGGCGACGAGGGCACCGCGATGAAGTTCATGCTGATGATGCTCGCGACGCGCGCGCAGTGGGACTCGCTGTCGACCTGGAAGCCGGAGGAGTTCGCAGCGCACGTCGGTTTCATGATGGAGTTCAACCGCGAGCTGACGGCGAGCGGCGAACTCGTCCTCGCCGAAGGGCTCGACATGCCGTCGCAGACGAAGGTCGTGCGCGGCAAGCAGAACGGCACACCGGTCGTCACTGACGGCCCGTTCGCCGAGTCGAAGGAGTTCCTCGCCGGGTTCTGGATCGTTCGGTGCAAGTCGGCGCAACGCGCCTACGAGATCGCGGCGCGGGTCTCCGACGCGCCGGGCCCGGGCGGCAAGCCGATGACGATCCCGGTCGAGGTGCGGCAGGTCATGAGCGCGCCCGACGTGCCGGCGTGACCGACGCGAGCCGTTCGGCGCTCGACCGACGGCTGCGCGATCTGGCGCCGCGCGTTCTCGGTGCGGTCGTGCGAAGGTTCGGCGACTTCGCCGCCGCGGAGGACGCGGTCCAGGAGGCGTTGCTCGCGGCCGCCGCCGCGTGGCCGACCGACGGTGTCCCGCGCAATCCGGGCGGTTGGCTGTTCCGCGTCGCCGCGCGACGGATGCACGACCGCCGCGACGACGAACGCGCGCGACGACGACGCGAGCGCGCGGCGGCGGTGCGTGAGGAGGTCGTCGATGCGGGGCTCGCCGATGTCGACGCCGATGCCGACGCCGACGACACGTTGGTGCTGCTGTTCCTCTGTTGTCACCCGTCGTTGACGCCGGGGTCGGCGATCGCGCTGACGCTGCGCGCCGTCGGCGGGCTGTCGACCGCCGAGATCGCGGCCGCGTTCCTCGTCTCGGAGACGACGATGGCGCAGCGGATCAGCCGCGCGAAGCAGACGATCCTCGACTCGCAGGTGCCGTTCCGGATGCCGGAGCCGGGTGACCGCGCGGCGCGGCTGCGCGCGGTCATGCATGTGCTGTACCTGATCTTCAACGAGGGCTACGCGAGCAGCGCCGGCTCGCAGGTCACGCGGGTCGAACTCGCGACCGAGGCGATGGCGCTGACGCGCGAACTGCACCGACGTCAGCCCGACGAGCCGGAGGTCGCTGGGTTGCTGGCGTTGATGCTGCTGACCGACGCGCGACGTGCGGCGCGGACGTCTGCGTCGGGCGCGTTGATCCCGTTGACCGAGCAGGACCGCTCGCTGTGGGACCGCGATGCGATCGCCGAGGGAACGGCGTTGGTGACGGCCGCATTCGCGCGCGGTCGTGTCGGCGAGTACCAGGTGCAGGCGGCGATCGCGGCGTTGCACGACGCGGCGCCGCACGCCGACGTGACCG
>JAEYTU010000307.1 GCA_023433825.1 Planctomycetota bacterium | reverse complement strand
GCGCTGAACTGGTTCCTGCTGGCGCCGCGCCTGCGCCGTCGCGCCGCAGCAGAGAACGCGCTGACGCTCGCCGACGTGCTGGCCGGACCACCGGGCTCGCCCGGTCGCGTCGCCGTTCGCCGCGCCTGCGCACTCGTGATCCTGCCGTCGATGGCGATGTACGTCGCATCGCAGTTCCAAGGTGCAGGCAAGGCGTTCGGGACGATGTTCGGTCTCGACCCGACGTCGGCCGTCGTGCTCGGCGCGATCGTCGTGCTCGGCTACGTCCTCGTCGGTGGCTTCGCGTCGATCGCGCGTGCGAACACGCTGCAGGGCGTCGCGATGCTGCTCGCGGCGTCGATCCTGCCGATCGTCGGCCTCGTTTCGGTCGGTGGTCCCAGCGCTCTCGCCGAGCGGATCGCCGCGGATCCAGAAGTGCCGGATGGTCTCTTCGGCGGTCGAACCGGCGCCGTCGCGCTCGGATTCGTGCTCGGTCTGTTCGGGATCGGACTCGGGTATCCCGGACAACCGCACGTGATCGGGTTCTTCCTCGCCCTGCGCGACGAGCGATCCGTCGCACGCGCACGGCTCTGCGCGATGACGTGGGCGTGCATCGTCTACGCCGGAATGCTGACCGTCGGCTGGTGCGGTCGTGTGCTGCTGCCCGAGCTCGCCGATCGCGAGACCGTGTTCGTCGGGCTGGCGACGCACCTGCTGCACCCGGTCGTCGCCGGGCTGATGACCGCGGCGATCCTGTCCGCGATCCTGTCGACGGTCGACAGTCAGCTGCTGACGGCCGCGTCGGCCGTCACGCACGACCTCCTTGGTGGTCGTGGTCCGATCGTGATGCGCGTCGCGCTCGTCGCGACGGCCGCTGTCGCCGTCGTCGCGTCGCTGCTCGGCACGCAGCGGATCTTCGTCTGGGTGCTCGCCGCCTGGTCGGCGATGGGTGCGGCGTTCGGTCCGCTGTTGTTGTGGACGGTCTGGCGCGGCCGCCCACCGTGGCCGACGGCGCTGGCCGCGATCGCGACCGGCTTCGCGCTCAGCACCGGCGCCTACGTCGTCGAGTCGACGCGGAACTCGGTCTTCGACCGCGTCGTGCCGTTCGTCGCGGCGTTCGGCGTGCTGCTGGTCTCGGCGGCCGTTCAGACCCGGCGGCGGAAGTAACGCTCCAGCTCCGAGCGGGCGAACGTGACCGTCGTCGGCCGCCCGTGCGGGCAGTGGTGCGGATGCTCGAGGACGGCGGCATCGGCCAGCAGCGCGCGGATCTCGTCGTCGGCGAGGCGGTCGCCGCTCATGACGGCGCCGCGGCACGCCATCGAATGGAATCGCTCGACGACGGCTTCGTGCGTCGACGGGCGCGCGTCGGTTTCGCCGTCGGCGCGCAGGAACGTCTCCAACAGTCGCCGCGGCGAACTGCGCGCGAGGACGGCTGGGATCCCGTGGATCGCGATCGCGGGTCCGCCGAAGTCGTCGAGCAGGAAGCCCTCGCCGGCCAGCGCCGCGCGGTGTTCGAGCAACCACGCCTTGTCGGACGGCTGCACCTCGACGACGTCCGGGACGAGGAGCCGTTGGATCGCGACGCCACGCTCGGCGTCGCGACGGCGCAGCCGTTCGTAGATCACGCGCTCGTGCAGCGCGTGCTGGTCGACGATCGTCAAGCCGGCTGCGGTCTCGAAGACCAGGTACAGGTCGTGCACCTGCAGGAATCGATCGCGCAGATCGACGAACGGGTTCGGCGACGGTGCCGGCGACGACGCTGACGGCGGCGACGACGGCGGCGCTGTCGACGCGGCGGCGAACGTCGGCGCGCGTTCGCGGACGTTCGACGGCAGCGACCCCGGCAGCGGCGGCGACACCGGGCGTCCGAACAGGTCGGCCGGCAGATCCGGGAACCCGGTCCGTGCGCGCGGCAGGTTGGCGTCGATCGACAGTGCATCGAGCGGCGTCGCGGCACGCCCGACGAGCAGTTCGCGGACGACGTCGTGCAGCGTTCCGGCGACCTTGCGCTGGTCGACGAAGCGGACCTCGGCCTTCGTCGGATGCACGTTCACGTCGACGTCGCTCGGCGGCATCGTCAAGTGCAGGAACCAGACCGGATGGCGACCGTGCACGAGATGGTCGCGGAACGCGGTCTTGATCGCGGCCGTGACCGAACGCTCGCGAACGACGCGCCCGTTGACGAGCAGCACCTCGAGGCTCGCGGCGCGACGCGCGCCGTCGGGATCGGCGACGAAGCCGTCGACGCGGAGACGTCCGGCGACGCGTTCGACCGGACGCAGCGCGCGCGCGACGTCGTTGCCGAACGCCGCGCGGATCCGGTCGAGCAGCGTCTGTCCGGCCGGTAGGCGCAGCAGTTCCCGACCGTCGGCGACCAACGTCCAGTCGACGTCGAGCCGACCGAGCGACAGCCGCGTCAGCAGCTCGTGGATCCGTGCGCGTTCGGCGTGCGGCGTGCGCAGGAAGCGACGCCGCGCCGGAACGTTGAAGAACAGGTCGCGGATCTCGACGTTCGATCCCGGCGGGCACGCGGCCGGTCGAACCGCCGAGATCGCGCCGCCGATGCACTCGACCTCGTGGCCGTCGGCGGCGCCGGTCGGACGGCTGCAGATCCGCGCGCGTGCGACCGAACCGATCGACGCCAGCGCCTCGCCGCGGAAGCCGAGGCTCAGGATGTGATCGAGGTCCGACAGCGTCGCGAGCTTCGACGTCGCGTGACTGACGAACGCCAGCTCGAGGTCCGCCGGCGTGAAT
>JAEYTU010000282.1 GCA_023433825.1 Planctomycetota bacterium | reverse complement strand
GGGTCACGTTCGCCGACGTCGCCGGTTGCGACGAGGCGAAGGCGGAGCTGCAGGAGGTCGTCGACTTCCTGCGCAACCCGGATCGGTACCGCGCGCTCGGCGCGAAGATCCCGAAGGGCGTGCTGCTCGCCGGCCCGCCGGGCACCGGCAAGACACTGCTCGCGCGGTCGGTCGCCGGTGAGGCCGAGGTGCCGTTCTTCTCGCTGAGCGGCAGCGACTTCGTCGAGATGTTCGTCGGCGTCGGCGCCGCGCGCGTGCGCGACCTGTTCCAGCAGGCGGCGGCGAAGGCGCCGTGCATCATCTTCATCGACGAGCTCGACGCGATCGGCCGCGCGCGCGGTGTGCACGTCGCGATGGTCAACGACGAACGCGAGCAGACGCTGAATCAGCTCCTCGTCGAGATGGACGGGTTCGAGGTCAACAAGGGCGTCATCCTGCTCGCCGCGACGAACCGACCCGACGTGCTCGATCGCGCGCTGTTGCGTCCCGGCCGATTCGATCGCCAAGTGCTGGTCGACTCCCCCGACATCGATGGCCGCGAGGCGATCCTGAAGGTCCACTCGCGCAACAAGCCGCTGGATCCGGCGGCGAATCTGCGGCGCATCGCACAGGCGACGCCGGGGTTCTCCGGCGCCGACCTCGCGAATGCGATGAACGAAGCCGCCCTGCTCGCGGCGCGGCGCGGTGGCAAGCAGATCGAGCAGCAGGATCTCGAGGACGCCGTCGAGAAGGTCATCGCCGGGCCCGAACGTCGCAGTCGCCGCCTCAGCGAGGACGACAAGCGCCGCGTCGCATACCACGAGGTCGGGCACGCGTTGGTCACGTTCACGCTCGATGGACCGGGGAAGGTCCACAAGATCAGCATCGTTCCGCGCGGGCGCGCCGCGCTCGGATACACGATGAACGTTCCCGAGGAGAACCAATTCATCCTGACGCGGACGGCGATGTTGAACGAGGTCACCGGCCTGCTTGGCGGCCGCGCGGCCGAGGACGTCGTCTTCGGCGAGGTGTCGACGGGCGCCGGCAACGACCTCGAACGCGCGACCGACATGGTGCGGCGCATGGTCACGATGCTCGGCATGAGCGACGTCGTCGGCCTCAGCAATTGCGCGCGGCCGACGGGTTCGCGGTTCCTGGATCCCGAGAGCACGCAGCTCGACTGCAGTGACGAGACGGCGCGCATCATCGACCAGGAGGTCCGCCGGATGCTCGACGACTGCTACGCGTCGGCGAAGGAGATCCTGACGCGGCGCCGGGACGACTTGGAGCGCGTCGGCGTCCTGCTGCTGCAGCGCGAGTCGATCGACGGGCCGACGTTCGAAGGGCTGCTTCAGCCGTCGGCGTCGACGGAAGCGGAGGAGTCGACCGGCTCCGATCGACTCCGTCGCACGGGGATCTGATCAGCGGCCGAGGTACATCGACAGCGCGTTCGACGAGACGAGCGCGCCGCCGGGCTGGCCGAGATCGAGGCCGACGGCCTGCGCGTCGAACCGGAAGCCGAGGAACTGAGGGTTGTTCGGCAGCGGCAGCGGATACGTCGCCTGACCCGTTGCGTCGGTGACCCCCGCGAACTGGAAGAAGATCGCCGTCGGGTTCAGCCAGAGGCCGCAGTTCGCGTTCAGCGGGAACGGCGACGCCAGCAGCCCGAGGCCCAGCACGTTGACGACGCCGGTGCTCGGCGGCGCGCCAGCTGCGCGCCATGCGAAGTTCGGGTTCGGGATGGTCGGCAGACCGACGGCCGACAGCGTCAACGGCTGCGTGCTGCTCGTCGTGCAACCCTGACCGGTCGGCGTGACGGTCGCCGGGGGCGGCGTGAAGTCGACGATCAGTCGCGGACGTTCGCTGGCCGTCAGGTGCTCGCGCGAGCCGAATCGCTTCGCCGTCGTCGTCGCCAACTCGTCGCCGAGGACGATCCATCCGAAGTTCGTCGACGGGTTGTCGAGCCAGCCCTGCACGTCCGCGGTCAATCCGGCCGCCGGACCCCACGTGTACGAGCCGTTGCCGCCCACTTGCTGTGTCGCACTCGCGGTCGCGGCGAAGTCGCCGCCGACCGTGGTCCAGTTCGACGTGTTGAACGAACGGTGGACCCACGTCGCGTCGCCAGTCGTTGCCGGCGCACCTTGACCCTCGTTGCCGAGCGCCTGTGACGTGCCCTCACCCCAACTCGCCGTGCAGCGGTGCAGGTGGACCGGCGTCGCCGCGGCGATCGTCATGTTCATCGACAGAACGACGCGCACCGACGTGATCTGCGAACCCGCCGGGATCGCGCCGCCGACGTCGAACGAGAGCAACGCGCGGCGCAGACTGCCGGCGAGCGTGTTCCCGGTGAAGAGGTACTGCCCCTTCGCGTTGCTGACCGCGCCGGTCGCTTCCTGGTACAGCGTGTTGTCGAGGTTTGCCGGGAGCGTGACTTGGAACTGCGCGCGCGCGACGCCGGCGAGACCGAGGCATGCGATCGCGAGAGCGAGACGACGGGAGGCGGAGGACGTTGGCATGGAAGTGAACTTCGATCGAAGTCGAACGGAGGAGGGCAGGCGAAGGGGGGCGGAGCGGGGGCGCGGGACTGTGGCTGCGCGGAGACGACGCGGCAAGGGGGGCCGCGGCGCGCTTCCCGACGGCGCGCGCGGCGTGAGGATCGAGGTCGCCCGTTCGCGTCGTCAGTTGCCGACGACGAACCAGCCGGCGTTCGACGTGACGAGTCCGAGCGCGTTCGCGCCGACGTCGACGACACCGCACTGGTGGAACAGCATCAAACCGGTCAGCGTCGGGTCGTTCGGGATCGGGTACGGCGCCGTGCTCGCGCCGCTCGCGTTCGTCACGCCGGCGAACGAGACGAGGATCGACGAGTACAGCTTGCAGCCGGGCATCCCGACTGCGTCGAGCGGCAGCGGATACGGCGAGCCGATCGTCGTGCCGAGCAGCGTGAAGTACGGCGTCGTCGGCTTGGCGCTCGCGAGGTCGACGTTCAGGATTTGACCGATCCGGCTCGAACCCGAGTAGGACAGCGACGGCGCCAAGTTGTTCGTGCCGAGGCAGCCCGAACCGAAGACGGCAGTCCCGGCCGTGCCGATGCAGACCTCCATCTTGGCGGCCGCGAGTCCCGAGGTGCCGCTCAGCGGCGGGACGCCGGTCCAGCCGACGGCGTAGACGCGCTGGCGCGTGTCGCGGTGCATTCCGGTTGTTCCGGTCGGCATCCCGACTCCGATGGCCGTGATCTCGACGACGAGATCGCCGAGCGGCGGCACGAACAGGAACGGCTGCTGGAGCGGGAGCTTGTTCCACGTGTTGGCGACGTTCGGCCACTCGAAGTTCTGCACGTCGAGGACCGTGACCGGTGGCGACGTGAAGTTCGCGGCGAACGTGGTGCCGAGCGTGCCGAGATTGCAGTGCCCCATCTTGATCGTCAGCGACGAGAACTGACGGACACCGGTGCCGCACGGGGCGAACGCCAGTCCGGTGACCAATCCCGGCTGATTGCCGAGGTCGGCCGCCGTCGCCATCGATTGGTAGATCTGATTGGCCCAGCTCGTCGACGACGGATTGGCGTCGCCGAACGGGATCACGTTGCAGGTGCCGGTCGTCGGGTCGGAGTTGGGGATCCCGTAACACTGAGCAGCGACGGGGAGCGCCAGCAGCAAGCCGGCGAAGGGAGCGAGCAGTCGCATGAGGAACCTCTCGGTAGCAGGGAAGGGAGAACGAGGGAGCGGTGGTCGGAGGGCGCCGTCAGTTGCCGACGACGAACCAGCCGGCGTTCGACGTGACGAGACCGAGCGCGTTCGCGCCGGAGTCGACGACACCGCACTGGTGGAACAGCATCAGCGACGTCAGCGTCGGGTCGTTCGGGATCGGGAACGGCGCGCTGCCAGTCCCGCTCGCGTTCGTGACACCGCCGAACGAGATCAGGATCGACGGGTACAGCTTGCAGCCAGGCATCCCAATCGCCGCGAGCGGCACCGGGTACGGCGCGCCGATCGACGTTCCGAGCAACGTGAAGTACGGCGTCGTCGCGCGTGCGCTCGCGAGATCGACGTTCAAGGTTTGACCGATCCGGCTCGATCCGGAGTAGCTCAACGTCGGCGCCTGATTGTTCGTGCCGACGCATCCGCTGCCGAAGCGCGCGTTCGCCGCCGTGCTCATGCAGACGCGGACCTTCAG
>JAEYTU010000261.1 GCA_023433825.1 Planctomycetota bacterium | reverse complement strand
GGTGAGTTCCTCGCGCTGTTGCACGCGCTGCTGGTCGGCAAGGATCGCTTCTACGAACGGCTCTTCGCCGATCTGCAGATCCCGCACCGGCCGGTGCAGTTCCAACGCGACCGTCGCGCCGCGCCGGGCTCGCCGCTGCGGGCGAACGAGAACCAGGAGCGCGCCGCGCGCGTCATGCAGTTGATCCGCGCGTATCGCGTGCGCGGTTATCTGCACGCGAACCTCGACCCGCTGCAGTTCGAGTTGAAGGACGTTCCGGAACTCGACGGTGCGAGCTACGGGCTGACGTTGTGGGATCTCGATCGCGAGTTCTTCAGCAACGGCGTCACGAAGTCGCCGATCGCGACGCTGCGCGAGATCACGGAGACGCTGCGCGCGACGTACTGCCGCAACATCGGCGTCGAGTACATGCACATCGCCGATCCGGAGCAGAAGGAATGGCTCCGCGAACGGATGGAGGGGTCACGCAACGAGGCGACGCTGCCGAAGGAGCGGATCGTTCGCGTGCTCGACAAGCTCGTCGAGGCGGAAGCGTTCGAACGATTCCTGCACACGCGGTTCGTCGGGCACAAGCGGTTCTCGCTCGAAGGTGGCGAGACGCTGATCCCGGTCCTCGACGCATTGTTGTGCCGCAGCGCGGAGTCGGGCATCGACCACGCCGTCATCGGCATGGCGCACCGCGGCCGGCTGAACGTGCTGACGCACATCCTCGGCAAGTCGCTGAAGAAGATGTTCAGCGAGTTCGAGGGGTGGATCGATCCGGAGTCGACGCAGGGGTCGGGGGACGTCAAGTACCACCTCGGCGCGACCGGCATCTACGCGACCGACGTCGGCAAGGACGTCGCGCTCGAACTGGTCTGCAACCCGAGCCATCTCGAGGCCGTCGATCCGGTCGTCGAGGGCGTGGCGCGCGCGCTGCAGGATCAGCGCGCGGAGGCGTCGGGTGACGCGGCGCGGCGGTTCGACGTGCTGCCGATCCTGATCCACGGCGACGCCGCGTTCGCCGGTCAGGGCGTCGTCGCCGAGACGTTGAACATGTCGCAGCTGCGCGGCTACCGCACCGGCGGCACCGTGCACGTCGTCGTCAACAACCAGATCGGCTACACGACGCTGCCGATCGATGCGCGTTCGACGCCGTACTGCACCGACGTCGCGAAGGCGATCCAGGCGCCGGTGTTCCACGTCAACGGCGACGACCCGCTGGCCGCGGTGCGCGTCGTGCATCTCGCGCTCGAGTATCGGCAGCGATTCCACCGCGACGTCGTCGTCGACATCGTTTGCTACCGCCGACACGGGCACAACGAGGGCGACGAGCCGAGCTACACGCAGCCGCTGCTGTACCAGAAGATCGAGAGCCACCCGTCGGTGCGGGAGACGTTCCAGCAGTTCCTGCTGCGTTCGAAGCTGCTCGCACCACAGGACGTCGAGGCCGCGAACCAAGCGTTGCAGGCACGGCTGAAGGCATCGCTCGATGCCGTGCGGCAGACGAAGGCGGCGCACGAGAACGACGCGGCGGGCGGCGCGATCGCTCCCGAGATCGAGGCTGCGGCGGCGGTCGAGAACTGGTCGAGCGACGTCGCGACGGCGGTCCCGCTCGACGACCTGCGTCGGTGGACGCGCAAGCTCGCGACGTGGCCGCAGACGTTCACACCGCATCCGAAGATCGTCATGCAGCTCGAACGACGCGTGAAGATGATCGACGGCGAGCAGCCGATCGACTTCGGGCTCGCCGAGCATCTCGCGTTCGCGACGCTCGTCGTGCAGGGCGTCCCGGTGCGCCTCGCCGGGCAGGACTCGGGGCGCGGCACGTTCTCGCAGCGGCATTCGGTGCTGCTCGATCACGTCCGCGACGAACGCTACGTCCCGCTCAACCACCTGTCGGATGGGCAAGCCCGCTACACGGTCATCGACTCGCTGCTGAGCGAGGAGGCCGCGCTCGGCTTCGAGTACGGGTACTCGGTCACGCGGCCGGGTGTGCTGACGTTGTGGGAGGCGCAGTTCGGCGACTTCTGCAACGGCGCGCAGATCCAGATCGATCAGTTCCTCGCGGCCGGCGAAGCGAAGTGGGGGCAGGCGTGCGGTGTCGTGCTGCTGCTGCCGCACGGCTACGACGGGCAGGGTCCGGAGCACAGCTCGGCGCGGCTCGAGCGATTCCTGCAGCTCTGCGCCGAGAACAACATGCGCGTCGCCAACCCGTCGACGCCGGCGCAGACGTTCCATTTGCTGCGCAAACAGGCGCTCGATCCGGTCAAGAAGCCGCTCGTCGTCATGACGCCGAAGAGCCTGCTGCGGATGAAGGTCGCCGGCAGCACGCCGGAGGAACTCGCCACCGGTCGCTTCGAGCCGGTGTTGAGCGATCCGAGTGTGGACCCCGCCGCGGTCCGCCGCGTCGTGCTGTGTTCGGGCAAGGTCTACTACGACCTGCTGGAGGCGCGCGAGCAGGCCGGCCGCAAGGACGTCGCGCTGGTGCGCGTCGAGTTGCTGTACCCGTGGCCGGAGCGCGAGGTGCAAGGCGCGCTGCAACTGCTGCGGCGTCACCAGGACCTCGTCTGGTGTCAGGAGGAGCCGGCGAACATGGGCGCGTGGACGCACGTTCGCCATCGCTTGCCGGCGCACACCTATGCCGGCCGCGCCGCCTCCGCGAGCCCGGCGACCGGTTCCTCCGCGATCCACAAGGCGCAGCAGGATCGACTCGTGCGTCGCGCGCTCGGCATCTGAACGTTGCATGCTCGACGCAGAGATCCACGCGCTCCGTCACAGCGCGGATGCCGGCGTGGCTCTTCACGTGGAACGTTGGTGCCTGGCACCTTCTTTTCACTTTGCTTCGGGAAGTGAAACGAAAGTGCCAGGCACCTTCTTTTCACTTTCGTCAGTCCTGATCCGCGTCGAGCTCCGGCTCTTCGGCATCGTCGCCGTCGCCATCGCCGTCGCTCCCCGCTGACGCGCCGCGCATGCGGCCGACGCGGCCGACGGAGGCCAGCGGCTGAACGTGCGCGAGGCCGAATGCGTCGTCGAGCGTCTCGCGGAGTGTGTCGACGGACACGTCGCGGCCGGCCGACGTGCAGGCGAGCGACGGCAGCGGGCCGTCGGCGCACAGCGTTGCGCGGGCGCCATCCTTGCCGAACGACAGCCCGGGCATCGCGTCGACGAGAGGCGCGATGCGCTTCCGCAGCGCCGCCGGCGTCGGGCCGGCCTTGCCGAACGACTCGCCGCCGAGATCGAGGCGTCCCGCGGCGGCGAACGTCTTGACGAGCAACGCGAGCACCTGCAGCGCCCACACCGGTCGGTGCAACGCGAGCACCAACACGGCGCCGTGCAGCGGCGTCCAGTCCGTGGGCTCGACGACGCGCGGCGCGAACGTTCCGTCGGCGAACGCATCCCCGAGGTCGACGACGACGCGATCGACCACGCCGGCCCGCGGCAACCCGACGTCGAGCCGCAGGGCGCGCGCCGAGGCGAGCCCAGCCGGCGTCAGTTCGAGCTTCGACGCCGGATCCCGCAGGTCCGACGCCGCGCCGATCCGATTCGCGCGCAGCCGCCCGCCCGCGACGTGTGCCAGCAGCGCCGTCCGAACCGCGTCTGCGTCGACACCACTTCCGAGCGAACGCGCGAACCACGCGACCGGCAACGCACGCGGCGGAACGTCGCCGCGATCGACGGACAATCCGAGCTCCGCCGCGATCCGCAGCAGCAGGTCGGACGCATTCGGTGTGCTCATCGGCGCATCGTGCCACGCGTCTCGCGATGGCGCCGCAGCATGACGGCGAGCACGCCGACGCCGAACGCGACGACGAACGACATCGCCGGCAGCAGGATCGTCTGCGGGATCAAGATCAGCGTTCGGATCTGTTCGTCCGACCCCGGCGTCGTCTCGACCGGCCTACCGACGAACACGTCCGCGTAGGAGACGATCGACGAGACGTCGAGCGTCGTGCCGCGGCGTCCCTGCGTCGCCGCGTGCGTCGCCGTCGCCCACGGCACGCGCACGACGGCAAGCCACAACACCAACTGGAAGAACATCGGACCGACGCGACCGAGTCGCTGCGCGAGCAGCACACCGGCCGTCATCGCCGCCGGCAGCAGCGCCACTTCCATCGTCGGCACGTAGAGCGGCGACGGGCCGAGCGCGAACGGCGACGGCGCGGCGGCGAGTTGCATCGCAAGCAGAAGCCCCGGTGCCAGCAGTCCATACGCGAGCCCCGTCCGCCACGGGTGCACCGGCGTCCGCGCCCGCCAGAGCACGAAAGCCCACGCCAGCGCCCATCCGGCACCGACCAACGGCCAGACGAACGCAGCCGACGAACGCGTCTCGACGTCGAACAGCGCCCGCGCGACGCCGCCGTCGACGAAGACCGGCGCGCCGACCTGCACGACCAACGTCCTCACCTCCGATCCGAGCGCGAACACGACGGCCGCCGCGCATCCGACGACACCGAGCCCCGTCAGCAACGCGACGAGCGGACGAACGGCGATCCCGCACAGCGCCGGCAGCGGGGCCCACAACAGCAACGCAGACAGCAGGACGAAGGCGGTGTACGGCACAGGGTCGCAAAAGGGGCGCAGACCATACCTTCGGCGTTCTGCAGTCGTGCGGAACTTTCCGATCGGACTGCTTGCGACGCGATGTGTGCGTCGCTACCTTCCCCCGCCTTTCCAAGTCCGAAACATGCCCAAGCAGAAGACCAAGAAGGCCGTGGTCAAGCGGATGAAGCTGACCAAGAGCGGCAAAGTGAAGCGGCACCAGTCGTTCACGTCGCACCTGCTGGTGCGGCGCACGACGAAGCGGAAGCGTCACCTGCGCCGCGGCGTGATCTGCCAGGGGCTGATCGCGAAGCACATGGCCAAGCTGCTCGGGGAGGGCTGAACGTCCGATGCGCACCACGAATGGTCCGGCGACTCGCCAACGTCGCAATCGTGTTCTGAAGCGTGCCAAGGGGTTCTGGGGTGGTCGTAGCCGACTGTTCCGGACCGCGAAGGAAACCGTCATCCGCGCCGAGGCATTCGCCTTCTTCGGCCGCAAGCAGCGCAAGCGGACCTTCCGCGCGCTGTGGA
>JAEYTU010000194.1 GCA_023433825.1 Planctomycetota bacterium | reverse complement strand
CGCTCGCCGTCGTCGGCCCGACCGATCCATGGCCGGACGCCGACGTCGCGATCGACTTCTCGCGCGGTCCGATCGACCCCGATCGCCTGCTCGCGCTCGCCGAAGCGGCGCGTCTCGCGCGGTGCGCCGGTCGTCGTGTGCTTCTGCTGAACGTGCCGTCGCACCTTCGACTGTGGTTGGAGGCCTTCGGAATCCCCGATGACATGCCGAAAAGGGATCCGGTCGGACCCCGCCTGCCGGCGGATCTTGCCGAGCTGTGGAGGTGAGCCGTGACCGAAGAGCACAATGACCAACGCCAGACGGCGACGACCGGGACGCCCCCGGCCGACGCCGCCGATCTCGGATCGCTGATGGGCGGTCCGACGCCGTCGCGTCCGGCCGAGTCGAGTGCCGATCGTCAGGCGCGCGACCTCGAGGAACGCGCCCTCGCCGCCGCGCGCGCAGCCCTGCAGGGTGCGCAGTTCGCGCAGGCGACGGCGGCCGCGCACGCCGCGATCACACAGCCGCACGAGCCGACGCAATCGCGCAACGTTCCGTCGACCAGCCGACGCACGCGCGTCTGGCTGCGTGTGATGTTGGTCCTGAACCTCGTGTTCATGGTCGTGCTGTTCGCACTGCCCGACCCGCGCACGGTCGCCGAGCCGTCGCCGATCACGCCGCCGAAGTCGCGCACCGAGTCGCGCACCGAGCCGTCGAACGCGCCTTCGCAGCCGCCGGCGCCGTCGCCGTTCGTCGAAGCGCCGCGCGAGCGCGCGGTCGAGGTCCCCGAACGCGAGGTGTTCAACCACGCGCTCCAACTGGCGAACGACGGGAAGTTCCCTCAGGCGATCGCTGTACTCGTCGCGTACCTCGACCGTAACCCGGGAATGATCGCACCGCTGAAGCGGACGGTGCTGCTGACGATTTCGTTCTACCACTCCCGCAACAACGACCTCGCCGCCGCCGATCGCTACTCGACGATGGCGCAGCAACTCGCCGCGCGGGCGTCGCTGCCCGACGACCTGCTGGCCGCCGCCGAACTCGCGAAGAGCGAAGGCCGCATGCAGGACATGCGCGCCGCGTATGCCCGCTTCCTGTTGCAGCAGCGCCAGGTCCGCGGGTCGCTGCGTCGCCACGTCGCCGAGGCCTACTTGCAGCTCGCCGACTCGTGGCGCAGCGAAGCCGAGCAGGCGCAGACGAAGGCCGACGCCGACGCGCATTCGCAGCAGCAGCGCGTGCGCGACGAACTCCAGAAGGAAGGAGTCGGCAAGTGATATCCGTCGTCGGAGCCGCGCTCGCCGCGGTGCTGGCGACGCAGTCGCCGGGGTCACCGCAGTCGCCGCAACCGCAGCCTTCGTCGCCGCGCGACGGGCTCTTCCAGGTCGACCGCTCGGTCGACCCGATGCGCGTGACGGCCGACCGCGTCGGCGTCAGCGCCGATCACGCCCTGCTGCAGCTCGCCGAAGCCGTCGGCTGGAGCATCCGCTTCGAGACGCCGCGCCTGCAGAACGAGCTGTCGCTGCATTCGTTCGATCTGTCGTTCGACGACCAGGGGCCGCGAACGATCGCGCACCTGATCGCGGTCGGCGCCGGCGCCGACGTGACGTTCGAGGAACGTCGCGGCCAGAACGGCGTCGCGACGACGATGCACGTGATCTCGACGCCGGACCCGACGACCGAGTCGGGCCGACTGCGGATGCGGCAGTGGTCGACGCAGTGGTACCAGACGTTCCTTGCCGACGCGTTGCAGCTCGACCCGCTCGTCGTGCAGAAGGGCATGGACGCCCGGATGCACCTCGGCGAGCTGCTGCTGTCACAAGGCGATCTCGAAGGTGCGCGCGCCGTCTTCCAGTCGGTCTACGACCGCGACCCGGTGCATCCGTTCGTGCCGCGCGCGTTGCTGAAGCTGACGCGCTGCCTGATGGATCTGAAGCGTCTCGACGAGGCGGAGACGTGGGCGCGCGAACTGTCGCGCAAGAACCCGAACCTGCCCGAGACGGCCGAGGCGAGCGTCCTGCTCGGACGCATCCTGATCGCGGCCGGCAAGTACGACCAAGCCGTCGCGTTTCTCGACGCCAGCCTCGTCCAACTCGCCGGAACGCCCGAGACGATCGACGTGCTGCTGTTGATCGGCGAGGCGCACCGGCTGCGCGGCCGCCTCGATCGCACCTACGAGCGAATGACGCACTTCGCGGAGTCGCTGACGTTCCGCGAGATCGGCCATCGGCAGTGGCTCGACTACCACTTCCTGCGCGGTGCCGCCGCCGAGGCCGTCGGCAAGCACGCCGAGGCGATGGAAGCGCTCGAAGTCATGCTCGGCACCGGTCCGGCGGATCCGCGGCGCGGCGTCGCGTTCGTCATGCTCGGCCGCTGCTACCTGTCGCTCGGTCGCTACCTGGAGGCCGTGTCGGCCGTCGTCGAGGCGAAGACCTACGACAGCCAGCTCGACCCGCAGTGGCGGAAGGAACTTCGGATCCTCGACGCGAAGTCCGCGCTCGCGGTCGGCGACGAGCAGCGCGCGTTCGACGAGCTGGAGACCGAACTGCGGCGCGGTGCGGCGCTGCCCGACCTGACGCTGTTCCTCGTCGACGCGTACATCGACATCGGGCGACTGCAGCGCGCGATCGAGGCCGCGAACCTGCTGGTCACGCGCGACGACGCATTCGCCGATCGAGGGCGGCACCGGATCGTGCAGGCGATGTACCTGCAGGCCGAGAAGCTCGGGATCATGGCCGGCTTTCCGGCGCAGGCGATCCCGCTCGCGACGGCGATCGCCGACGAGGAACTGCAACGACGCTGTGCGGAGCTGATCGGGCGCGCCTACGAGTCGGTCGGCGACCGCGAACGCGCGGCCGACGCGTTCCGAGGGTTCCTGCGGTGATGCGCACTGTCGCCGTCGTGCTGTTCGCGTTCGTCTCGATCGCAGCGTCGACCGACGTCGTCGCGCAGGAGCGACCACTCGTCGAAGTGCGCCGCATGGACCTTCAGCAGCTCGAACGCGAGTTCGAGGAGAACACGGTCCGGCTCGGCCGGCTGCGGACGATGCAGTTCCGCCGCGCGCTCGGGCTGCGTGTCGACGCCGAGCAGTTCTTCGTTCTGACCGACGTCGAACGCGCGTCGTCGATCGAGCAGCTGCACGCGACGCTGCAGCACGAGGAAGCGGAGCTGACGCGGCTCGCCACGCGCGAAGCGGACATGCGGCGGAACTTCGACACGCGGCGGAAAGCGCTCGCCGAGCGCCTCGACGCCGGGATGGACGTCGACGCGGTGCTGACGCCGCGACCGGCGTTCGAGTCGCCGCGCAGTGTCGCGCGCAGCGTGCCCGACGCGGCGGCGCCGTCGGAGGTCCCAGTGACCGCACCGCAGCCGAAGCGACCGCCGGCCGCCACCGCCGGGCCGGTGTTGATCAAGGGGTCGACCGATCACGCGATCGTCGGCCGCGCGCTGTTTCGCGCCGAACGGTTCGAAGAGGCGCGCGCCGAGCTCGAACTCGTCGTCAAGGACCCGAAAACCGCGGACCTCGCCGACGTCTTCCTGCTCGCGCAGTGCCGCGAACGCCTGCGCGACGTCGCCGGCGCCGAGACGCTGTACCTGACGATCGTCGGCCGCGACGAGATCGAGACGCCGCAGGGCGTCAAGTCGGGGACGTGGGCGCGGACCGCGCGTTCGGCGATGCAGCACATGCGGTGGATGGACGACAAGGGCGACTGGCGGCCTGCCGTTCCGGTCGAGGCGCTGCGACCGAAGGCGCCCGCGTCCGGGACGCCGACGGCGCCGCCGACGAAACCGACGGGTGACGGAGAGCGCGAGTGACCGAACTCGTGATCCGCGACGAGGCGGACCTTCGGCAGGGTTTCGCCGCGTTCCTCGAAGCGGCGCACCGGCTGGAGCGCAGCCACGCCGAACTGCGCGCGCGCGCCGACGCCGTCGATCTGCAGCTCGCGCGGACGAACGCCGAACTCGAGCGCACGCTCGCCGAACGCGATGCCGTGTTCCGCGCGCTGCCGATCGGCGTCGCCGTCCGAGACGCGCGCGGTTGCGTGACCTGGACCAACGCCGAAGCGGACCGGCTCGTGCAGCTCGGTGCCGCGGCCGGTGTCGACCTCGCGAACGCGTCCGACGGACCCGTCGACGGGCGCGATCTGTCGGTCGTCGTGCGCCGCGTGCCGATGCACGACGGCGGCGAGTTGGTGCTGCTGGAGGATCGCTCGCGCGTCGTTCGCTTGGAGCGCGAGGTCGATCGTCTCGACCGCCTCGCCGGTCTCAGCGAACTCGCGCTCGGGATCGCGCACGAGATCCGCAACCCGTTGAACGGCGTGCTCGGCTTCGCGGCGCTGTTGGAGACGCAGCAGGATCCGGTGCGCGTTCGCAATCACGTTCGCCGGATCGTCGAAGGTCTCGGGCAGGTCGATCGGATCGTCACGGCGATGCTCGGCTTCGCACGCAGCTCGTCGACGACGACGTCGAGAGCGCCGCTGCGCCAGGTCGTCCACGAGGCGGCGACGGCCGCGCAGGCACCGTCGACACGCGTCGTGCTCGAAGGCGACGCCGACGCCGACGTCGACGCGGCGGCGCTGACGCGCGTGCTCGCGAACCTGATCGGCAACGCGTTCGACGCCGGCGCGTCGAACGTCCGCATCGTCGCGACGACGCGTCGGGTCGAGCACGAGATCGTCGTCCACGACGACGGGCCGGGTGTCAGCGCCGAACTCGCGCCGCGTCTGTTCCGCCCGTTCGTGACGACGAAGGAACGCGGCCACGGCCTCGGGCTCGCGCTCGCGGCGCGCGTCGTCGGGTTCCTGAACGGCCGCATCGAGCTGACGAATCCGGGCGAGCGTGGTGCCGCATTCCGGATCCGACTGCCGCGCGTCGTCGCCGGCACACGAACGCAACCGCACGAGGGTCAAGGTGGCTGAACGCGTCCTTCTGGCCGACGACGAACCGCTGTCGCGCGAGTTCCTCGCCGAGGCATTGGCGGAGTTCGGATGCGAGGTCACGGCGGTCGCCGACGGCGACGCGGCGTTCGCGGCGTTGCGGTCGCAGCCGTTCGACCTCGTCCTGACCGACCTTCGCATGCCGGGGCGTGACGGGGTCGCCGTCGTGACCGAAGCGCGACTGCGAGATCCGGACATGCCGGTCGTGCTGGTCACGGCGCACGGGACGCTCGGCGTCGCCGTCGAGGCGATGCGCGAGGGCGCCGACGACGTGCTCGAGAAGCCGGTCTCGCCGCACGACCTCGGACTGTCGCTGCGGCGCGTGCGCGAGCGGCGGCGGCTGCTGCGCGAGAACCGCTATCTGCGCAGCGCGGCGATCGGCGACGACTTGATCGTCGCCGGCCCGTCGATGCAGCGTGTCGCCGACCTCGTCGCGCGCGTGGCGCGCAGCCGCGCGACGGTGCTGATTCGTGGCGAGAGTGGCACCGGCAAGGAACGCGTCGCGGCGCTCGTGCATCGGCGCTCCGATCGCGCAGACGCTCCGTTCGTCAAGCTGAACGTCGCCGCCGTTCCGGAGTCGCTCGCCGAGAGCGAGTTCTTCGGTCACGAGGCCGGCGCGTTCACCGGCGCGGCCAAGCCGCGCGAAGGGAAGTTCGAACTCGCCGACGGCGGCACGCTGTTCCTCGACGAGATCGGCGAGATGCCGCTCGCGTTGCAGAGCAAGCTGCTGCGCGTGCTGCAGGAGGGCGAGGTCACACGCGTCGGCGGCAACCGCACCGTCAAGGTCGACGTTCGCGTCGTCGCCGCGACGAATCGCGACCTCGCCGCCGAGGTGCGCCTCGGTCGCTTTCGTGAGGATCTGTGGTACCGGCTGAACGTCGTCCCGATCACGGTGCCGCCGCTGCGCGAGCGCCGCGACGAGATCGTTCCGCTCGCCGAGCGGTTCCTGCTGCGCGACGTGCGTCTGACCGACGCCGCGCGCGACGTGCTCGTGTCGCATCCGTGGCCGGGCAACGTCCGTGAGCTGCAGAACGTCGTCCAACGCGCGTGTCTGCTGTGCGAGAACGGCGTCGTCGACGGCCCGGCGTTGCGCGAGTGGATCGGTGGTGGGGG
>JAEYTU010000187.1 GCA_023433825.1 Planctomycetota bacterium | reverse complement strand
GGTCGTAGAAGACCGGCTCGTCGGGCAGGTAGCCGACGTGGCGCATGACCTGCTCGCGCGCTGTGAAGCAGTCGAGCCCGAGGACCGACGCGTTCCCGGTCGTCGGCGCGAGGATCCCCATCAGCATCCGGATCGTCGTCGTCTTGCCGGCGCCGTTCGGACCGAGCAGTGCGAGGATCTCGCCGCGGCCGATCGCGAGCGTCAGGTCGGTGACGGCGACGAACGTTCCGAACGTCTTGCCGAGCCCGGCGACCGACGCGACGACTTGGGGCGGGGGCGCCGCCGGCTCGGCGGTGGCGTCGGGGTTCGGCGGTGGCAGCATCGGTGCGGGAAGGTAGCGTCCGGCGGGTGTCGGGTGCGTTTCGCAGTTCGTTGCGGCATGGACGTCAGAACGGCGACCGTCGTGCGTCCAACCGCGCCGTGTCGGTGACGCTCGAACACCTGGTGGCCGCCTGCGAGTCCGATCCGGAGTCCGGCGCCGACGCCGTGCCGGCCGTCGCACCGCTCGCGTCGCCCGAGGCGCTGCTCGCCCACGAGCCGCGAATCCGCCGGCTCGTCCACCGCCTGCTCGGCTGGGCGTCGGCGCGCGATGTCGACGACGTCGTGCAGGACGTGTTCCTCGCGGCATGGCGGTACCGGCGGACGTTCCGCGGCGACGCGACGTTCGCGACGTGGTTGCACCGGATCGCCGTTCGAAAGGTCCAGAGTCATGCGCGGTGGCGCGCCGTCCGCGTGCGGTGGTTCGGTGGGCGGGCGGCGGCGGAGCCGGATGCGTCGCCGGCGCCGGAAGCCGCGTGTCCGGTCGAACAGGCGGACGAAGTTCGCGCCGTGCGCGCCGCGATGGCCGGGCTGCCGCATCGCGACCGCGAGGTCCTCGTGCTGCGGTACCTGGAGGCGCGTCCGGTCGAGGACGTCGCGCGGTTGCTCGGGCTGCGGCGTGCCGCCGTCGACGCGCGGCTGTCACGGGCGCGCACGAAGCTGCGGGCGGCGCTCGGCCGTGGGGACGAGCGATGAACGACGCACGCGATCTCGTGCACCGGCTCGTCGCGGCCGACGCGGCGACGCCGCCGGCGCCCGGCGTGGCGCTCTCGGTCGACGGGCTGCTGGCGCGCGTCGCGCGACGACGGCTGCGCGACGGGATCGTCGTGACGTTCGGTGTGCTCGCTTGTGCGTGCCTCGTCGTCGCAGCGTCGTCGTGGCGTGGCGATGCGGAGGCGCGGGCGCTCGCGCGGCGCGTCGAGGCCGTGCTCGCGTCGAGCGACGCCTTGTTGGCGCGGATCGCCGCGGAACGGGAATCGAGTCGCGCGGGCGTCCCGCTCGGGGTCGCGCTCGCGCAGGAACGGGCGGCGTTCGTCGGCGTGAAGTTCGCCGCCGTTCTCGCCGAGTTCGATCCGGTCGCGGCGGCACGCCAGCGCGCGGCGATCGGTGAATTGCATCCGGCGACGAAGGCCGGGAGTGCGGTGTTGGCGAACGTGGAGGTGCGGTGATGGTGAGTTCGATGTCGAGCCGGTGGGCGATGGCGGCGGTGCTGGTGGCGTCGGTTGGGGCGCAGGAGCCGGAGCGGCACTTCGGCGACGCGGCGTGCGGGCTCATCGTTCGCTCACCGAGTGGTGCCCCGACGCTTCAGGCGATCACGCAGGCGGCGCAGAGTCGAGAGTTCCGCGCCGAGGTCGAGGCCGCGTTTCGCAAGTCGCGCGGGGACTTCGAGCTGACGCAGGGTCGCGTCTTCTTCGACAAGTCCCGCGGCGATCCAGTGACCCCGGCGATCCGCGGCGGATTCGACGTCGTCGTCTGGGTCCATCTCGACTACGTGGCGAGTTCGGCACTGACCGACTCCGAGACGACGGCGCTCCTCGACCTCGTGGCCGAGCGAATGCTCCGACGCGTCGAGACGTGGATCGCGGCGCCGGACCGCGAGCGACTCGAAGCGCAACTGGCCGAAGTCTCGCAGCATCAGCAGCAACTCCGCGCGCGCGCGCGGGAGATCGAGGGTGCAAGCGCCGCGTCGAGCGACGGTGAGTTGGCTCATGCCGAAGGGTTGCTCGCGGAGTTGATCACGCAGCGTGAGTCGGTCGCGATCGATGTCGAGACCGAGGCGGCGGCACAGGAGTTCGTGCAGAGGCTGATGTCGGAGGCCACGCAGGCAGCGTTCCGCGGCTACGAGCGCGAGCAGGACCTCCTTCGCGAGCTGAACGCGGCGAACCACGCGAAGCAGCAACTCAGAGACGCCGGCAAGCCACCGTCCGAAACGGCGGAGCTCGACGCGAGAATCCGTCCGTTGCAGCAGGAACTGCATTTCGAGCGAGCCGCCGCCGAGCGCCGCACCCGCCAGATCGCCGACCTCGAGGTGCAGGCACGGACCACTTCGATCGCGTTGCAGCGTCTTCGCGTTCGCCGCGACTTCCTGGAGCGTCGCGTGGCTGCGCACGAGGAACGCGTGCGCGTGCAACGCGAGCTGGCGCTCCAGCGCGAACGCGCGCGCCGCGAACTGCAAGCGCTCGACCTCGAACTCGCCGCCGTTTCGAAGCGCGCGCTCGACCTGCGCGCCGAGCTGCAGCGGGTCGTGCCGGTGACGATCGAACGCGTGCGCTGAGCGGCGTCGCGCGTCAGCGCACGACACCGCCGGCGATCGTCGTCGCCCGCAGCGGCAACTGCATTCCGCTGACGGCCTGGAGCCAGACCGTCGCGTGTTCGAGCGACGCGTCCGCCGGCACGGCGATCGGGATCGACGCGCCGCCGCTGGCGTCGAGCATCCCGCCGAGGATCGGCACGCCGGTCACCAAGTACAGCGGCTCGACGCACAGCGAATGCGTCGTCGCGCTCGCGTCCGTCGCGACCCACAGCGCGAACGGCGTGTTCGCGTCGCCGGCGAGGACCAGCGTCGACGTCGCGCCGCGGGTCCACGGCGAGAGCAGCGCGAGTCGGACGAGCGGAGCGTTCCAATCGACGAGCCCCGAACTCGCGCCGCCACTCGGCGATCCCGTTCCGCCGATCAGCTGCGTCTGGCGAAGTGCCACCGGCGTCGTTCCGGTGTTGACGAGTGCCGTGCCGCCGGTGCCGCCGTTCGACGAACCGCCGGTCAGCGTGCAGTCGGAGAGCCACGCGCTCGACGCCTGGACGCGCAGTGCTTCGCTGGCATTGCCGGGAATCGGGCTGCCGCCGACGTAGTCGCCGCCCTTCAACGTCGTCCGTTCGACGTGCAGCGTCGAGTTCGGCCACAGGCGGATCGCTGGCAGTGCTGGGTAGAACCCTGGTCCTGGGTTTGGGTAGTAGACGTAGTTGGCACCCTCGACCGTGCAGTCGCGCAACGTCAGCCGGCTGTTCGACACCGACAAGCCCTCGCTCGTCGCGGTACGCGTCGCGAAGCCTCGGATGCTGCTGCGGACGACCGTGACGTCCGCTCCGTTGATCGACACCGCGGAACCAGACCCGCTGAAGGCGAACTGACACTGTTCGAAGCGGACGAGACCACCACCCGGTTGCACACTGACGTCCGTACCGACGTTGCCGTACGGGCTGTATCCAGTGGTCCACGACACCCTCTCGAAATGCGCGATCTGTCCGGCGGGAACCGACACGTAAGTCGTGCGGTTCGTCAAGAACATGCGGTCGATGTGCGACCCGTTGCCGCGAATCGTCAGCCCTTTCCGCAGCGTGAATGGTTCGTAGGTCGCACCGTTGAGCACGAGGATGTCGCCCGGACTCGCCGCGTCGATCGCCGGCTGCAGCAGAGGTGGGGGAACGATCCAGACCGTTTGCGCAACGGCGGGACCCGCGAGAAGCAACGCAGCGACAGCGACGAGTCGTTCCATGCCATCGACAGTACTCCTCGCGGAGAGCTCGCGGCGCCGCCGGCGGAAGCTCCTCAGTACGTCAGCGTCACGGTCTCGCCCTTCACGATCTCGACCGTGCGCGGCTCGTTGTCCGCACTTCCGGAGACGACGACGCTCCACCGGCCGGGTCGTAGTCCGTCGATCGTCGCGGTGCCGTTCTGCAGCATCCGCATGACCGGCGCGACTCCGGCGCTCTCGTCGTCGAACCTCGCAATGACGCTCAGGAACGGCGTCGGGTTCGCGACGGTGACCTTCAGCTTGCCGGCCGCGAGCATCGTGACGTCGACGCCGGTCGTCGTGCCGCTGCGGTCGACGACGACGGACTTGCTCGAGGCTCCGGCGAAGTTGCGCGCCGTGGCGTGCACGACCAGCGGAACGCCGGGCTCGACGCCGCGCAGTTCGTAGTTGCCCTCGGTGTCGGTCCGGACCGTCGCGCCGTCACCGCTCGGCGACAGGCCGGGAATCATCGCCATCGCCTGCTCGGCTGCGGCCGCGCCGGCGTCTTCGTTCCCAGTCGGCGCACGCCGCGCGCGCACCGTCGCGCGTTCGATCGGCTTGCCGTCGGGGTCGCGCACCGTGCCGCGGACGATCGCCGTGTCGAGGTCGATGTCGAACGTGCGTTCGCCGACGTGCAGCGTGACGTCGACGGTCGTCGCCATCGCCCGCTGACGGTGCGTCACGCGCAGCCGGTGCGCGCCTGTCGGCAACTCCGCGATCCGGTAGGCGCCGTCCTCGCCGCTGCGAGCGTTGCGTTGCGCGCCGCCGCCGAACATCTCAAAGGCTTCGCCCATCGCCTCCTGCATGGCGCGTGCGCGGCCTTGCTCGTCCTTGCCGTCGCCTTCGACGAACGCGATCCGCGCACCGCTGAGCGGGACGCCGTTCTCGCGGACGATCCCGATCAACGTCGCCGTCGACGCCTTCGTCAACTTGATCGACTTCGTCTCGCCGTTCGCGACCGTGACGCGCGTTGCACCGTCCTCGGCCGCACCGCGGTCGTCGTCGTTCGATCGCTGAAGCGCCATCTGCATCTCGCCGAACACCCCGCCCGGTCCGGTGACCAGTCGGAATCGGTAGTCGCCGGGCACCAGCCGCTCGAACCGCGCGCGTCCATCCGTGTCGGTCTTCGCCTGTCCGAACGCGCCGTCCCGGCCGCCGTAGGCGACGTTGGCCATCGCGATCGGCTTGCCGTCCGCGTCGACGACGTCGACCTCGACCGTGCCGCCGACGATCAGCCGCACCTCGTGCCGACTCGGAACACCCGGTTCGACCCGGAACGCGGTGCTGAGATATCGCGCGTGGCGTGGATGAACGACGACGACCTGCACGTCCCGGCCGACGATCGCGTTGACGGAACATGCACCGTTGACGTCGGTTCGGCCGTGGCGCGAGGCAGCCGCAGGGTCCGTCGGCGGCACCGCCATGCCGAGCATCGTCGCGTCCGCCGCGTCGCCATCCTTGCGCAGGCTTACCGACGCACCGACCACGGGACGGCCGTCGATGTCCGACACGACGACGACGCGGACCGTCGGTGCGGGCGTCAGTTCGATCGTGCCGAGATCGAGCACGCCTTCGGTCGGAACCGGCACGCTGCGGATCTCCTTCGCTTCGTAGCCGAGCGCAGCCACTTCGAGGCCGAGCTTCTGCTTCGGCTTCGGCCGAAGGTCGGCGACGACGACGCGGCCGT
>JAEYTU010000176.1 GCA_023433825.1 Planctomycetota bacterium | reverse complement strand
ATATCGAAGGGACGTCCGGGAACACCCACCCGCTCGGACCGACACTGACGACCTCGCCGTCGATGCGCTACATGAGCATCCACGACGACATGCAGGGCAGCCCGGGCGCGATCCGCGCGATGGCAATGCGCCTGAACACCGGTTCGACCGGCGTCGCAACGACGATCACGACCGAAGTGCTGCTCAGCACGTCGGTCAACCCGGCCGCGACGGCGTCGACGACGTTCGACAACAACCACGGCACCGACAAGGTGACGGTCGTTCCGGCAAGCTCGGTCCTGAACTTCCCGGCCGTCGCGCCAGGCTCGCCGGGTCCGAACCCGTTCGTCTACGCCATCCCGTTCACGACGCCGTTCGTCTACACCGGCACCGGGCCACTGGCCTGGGAGATGAAGATCGCCAGCCGCACGAACACGGGGTCGTTCTCGCTCGACACCGGAAACGGCCAGACGGTCTTCACGCTGTCCGGCTCGAATTTCGGCGTCGGTTGCATGGCGACCGGACGGACGTCGTTGCCGACGGCGAGCTCGTCGTACAGCACGGCCACCAGCAGCGCGACGCTGAGCGCAGCGAACCTGACCGGGACCGCCGGTGGCGCACTGATCCTCGGCGTCAACACGACGACGTGGCTCGGCTTGCCGCTGCCGCTGCAGATCCCGGGCACCGCTGGCGGCACTTCCGGTGTCTGCACGGTCTACAACGACTACGTCATCGATCTGCCGATCACGACGTCGGGCACCGGCGCAGCCAGCGTCGTCCTTCCCCTTGCACTGGGCGGCAACACGCTCGGCGCGACGATCTACCACTACGGTCTGACGCTCGACGCGGCGGCCAACCCGTTCGGGATGGTCACGTCGAACGCGCGAAAGACGTCGTTCGGCAACGGATTGACGTTCGGCGGCCGTCGCATCTACGCCGTCAACGACGTCAACGCGGCGACGGGCAGCGCGGACACGACGACGGTCGTCACGCAGTTCACGTACTGAATGTTGGGGGGGCGGCGCGACGCGGTGAGCGATGAGGGCGAAGGAACGCCGTCGCCACCGCTTCGCCGCCCCCGAGTGCCTTCGCGCGCTGGCGTACGTCGCGTCGGTGTGACCGCATGTGCTCGGGTTCGCCGCTGCGCCGCCCCCGAGTGTCTTCGTGCGCTGGCGTACGTCGCGGCGGTGTGAACGCGTGTGCGCGGGTGCGTTGCTTCGCTGGTCGCGCATGCGGTCGAGATCGTCGGTTCGCCGGCCGCGTGTCCAGCGGCCGGCTGCGCGGTGGCGGGTCGTTCGCGTGCGTGCGGCGTCCGATCGATCCGCGTCAGGTCGCCTTCGGCATCGCGCTGACGTCCATTTGGAACACCTCCCAGAGGTGGCCGTCGAGGTCTTGGAAGCTCGACGCGTACATGAAGCCGTGATCGGTCGCGTCCATCGACGGCGAGCCGCCCACGGCGAGGGCTTGTCGAACCATCGTGTCGACTTCGGCCCGAGTCTCGAGACGAACGGCGAAGATCGCCTCGGTGTGGCGCGTGGCGTCGCAGATCGGCTTCTTCGTGAAGTCGCGGAACCGCGACTCGGCGAGCAGCATGACGAAGCAGCCGTCACCGACGACCATGCAAGTCGCGGAGGCGTCGGTGAACTGCGGGTCGAACGTGAAGCCGAGCTTGCGGAAGAACTCGATCGACTTCGGCAGGTCGCGGACCGGGAGATTGACGAACAGTTGTCGGGAGAAGGTTTGGCTCATGACGCCGGTGCAGACGGTGCACGCACCCGCAACTCATCGGTCCGAATCGGAAAACTTTCGGGAGAATGCCGGCGATGACCGACGTGGAATCGGCGCGGGATCGACTCGAGCGAACGTTCGCGACCTCGCGGCGCGAGCTGACCGGCTTCTGCTACCGGATGCTCGGCGACGCCGCCGACGCCGACGACGCCGTATCGGAGACGCTGCTGCACGCATGGCGTGCGATCGAGACGTTCGAGGCACGTGCGACGCTCGAGACATGGCTGTTCCGACTGGCGACCAACGTCTGCTTCGACCACCTGCGCACCGCCCGCCGGCGAACGCGTTCGACCGCACTCGGCCCACCGACGCCGGCCGCCGTCGCGCAGGTCGGCGACGCGCTTCCCGACGACGCCTTCGTGCTGCCGGTGCGCGACGACCGCGTCCTCGCCGATTCCGACGACCCGGTCGCCCGCGCGACTGCGCGCGAGTCGATCCGGCTCGCGTTCGTCGCCGCGTTGCAGTTGCTGCCCGCCAAACAGCGCGCGGCATTGATCCTGTGCGAAGTGCTGCACTGGCAGGCGTCGGACGTCGCGGCGTTGTTGGCGACGACGGTCCCAGCCGTCCACAGCGCGCTCCAGCGCGCGCGAGCAACGCTGGCCGCGCATGCCGGCGAACGGCTCGAACCGTCGACGACGGAGGCACACCGAGCGACGCTCGCGCGCTATGTCGACGCGTTCGAGCGCTACGACATCGACGCCTTGGTCACGCTGCTCCGCGACGACGTCGTACTGACGATGCCGCCGTACCGACTGTGGCTGCGCGGCGCACGCGACCTCGCGACGTGGTTCCTCGGACCGGGCAGCGGCTGCCGAGGCGCGAAGCTGCTGCCGGTCGCGCTGAACGGCTCCGCCGGATTCGCGAACTACCGCCGCAGCGTCGACGGTGGGTTCGAACCGTTCGCACTGCAGGTCGTCGAGCTCGTGGGCGGCCGGATCGTCGGCCACCACAACTTTCTCCATCCCGATCGGTTCGTCGACTTCGGCCTGCCGGCGCGTCTCGAAGCCTGACCGCTCACCGCGGCGCGAACCGCTGGTGCTTCAAGAACGTCAACGTCTGCGCGATCGCGTCGTCGTGGATCGAGAGGTTCGTGTGGCCGATCGGCAGCAGGACGGCCTGCGCGCCGACGAGCAGCGCCTCGTCGACGGCGACCGTGCCGTCGTCGTCGCCGGGAATCGTCTCGTTCCAACCTTCGCCGTCGCCGCGGCCGCCGATCACACATCCGGCCGGCCACCTCGGTGCCGGCAGCGACGCGAGGAACGGGTCGGACGGATCCATCAGCACCGCCGCATGCCGGCCCATGATCCATTGGAACGCCAGCAGGTCGCGGCGCGCCGGCACGATGCACGCGCCGCGGTGCGGTGTGCCGAGGAACACGACGGCGAACGGTGCCACCGACCCGGCGTTCGCGAGGTAGCGCCGCACGACGAGCCCGCCGAGCGAATGCCCGACGAATGCGCACGGCGCGTCGCCGTTCGCACGTCGCTCCGCCTCGACGACGGCGCGCAGCCGCTGCGCGTGATTCTCGATCGTGTCGTCGGTGCTCGGGTACTCGACGTCGACGACCGTGTAGCCGTGATCGCGTAGCCCGCGCGACAGCCGCGCCATCGACGCACTCGATCGCGCGAGGCCGTGCAGCACGAACACGACGCGGCGCACGCCGTCGGTCTGCGCGAGGTCCGCTCGATGCGGCGGCCGCCCGAGCGTCATCACGAAGTCGAATGGCGTCGTCGGTGCGACGCCCCCCGCGGCGACCAAGAGCGCGTAGAGGGCGCCCGCGCCGCCGATCCACCACCGCGCCTTCACGCGTGCAAACGCGGCGCGTGCGCGGCGTCGCCCGCCGCGAGCACGACCTGCGCCTCGTGTGCGATGCATGCGGCGAGCCGCGCCTGCACGACGTCGCCCGCGAACTCGGCCTGCGCGAGCTGCACGTAGAGCGCGTGATGCCGCGCCTCGGCAGCGACGAGCCCACGGTAGAACGCGGCCAGCTCGGGCTCGGACGGCGCCAGCGCCGCCGCGAGGAGTCGCATGCGTTCGCACGAACGTGCCTCGATGACGGCGGCGCACAGCAGGTCGTCGAGGCGGCGCTCGGGTTCATGGCCGCGCACGAACGTTCGCAGCGCCGACGCGTAGTGGCTCGGCCGCTGCCGGCGGAACGCGACGCCGCGCCGTCGCAACCACGCGAGCACGGCTTCGAAGTGCGACAGTTCTTCGCGCGCGAGTTCGGACAGCGGCTGCTGCCAGTCGACGACATCGGGGTAGCGGAACAGGAAGCCGAGCGCGGCGGCGGCGGCCTTCTTCTCGAGGTGCGCCTGCTCGATCAGCAGCTCGTCGATCTGCGGGACCATCGCAGCGGCCCAGGTCTTCGGCGTCGGAACGGCGAGGTCGAACATCGGCGAACGATCAGCAGCGCGAACGGAGCCGGGGACGCGCACTCATCGCGCCAGCACGAGCGCGATCCGATGCGGCGGCGCCGTCACGTAGTGGACGCCGCGCAGTGTGCGCGCGACGTGGACGCGGACCGGACCGCGCGTGTCGCCGAGGTCGAGCAGCACTTCGTGCGGTTCGAGTGCCATCGTGACCAACTCGTCGGGGCCGGGCTCGACGAGCGTCAGCCGGACGTCGGTGTGGGCGCCGTTCTGCTCCGTGCTGTCGTGCACGAGGTCGTAGCCACCGGTCGGGGCCGTCGTCGTGACGTGGACCTTCCAGCGCGGCGGGTCGCTGTCGACGACGACGATCGAGCCGTGGAAGACCGGTCCTTCGTAGCGGTCGACGTCCTCTTCCGGTGACGTGTGCCGGCAGCCGGCGAGTGCGACCAGCGCGACGAACGCGACGGCGGCGAGCAGGATCAGGGTCGGCGATGGCATGCGTGCGTGGACCGGCATGGGCGAGTTCGTGCGGACGGCGGCGCAGCAGCATAGGGATCGGGCCTCCGGCTCGCGTCGGCACGTCGCTACGATCCCCCGCCTCTCACCGGCTTCGCACCATGCGCACGATCCTCGTCTTCCTGGCCGTTCTCGTCGTCGTTGCCGTCGTCGCGTTCGCACGTTCCGGCGATCGCCCGGCGCCGGCGAACGTCGCCGACAACGCGCCCGCGGCGACCACGGCGTCGACACCCGCGCCCCAACCGGTCGTCGCGCTCGACCTCGCCGCCGCTGCAGCGGCCGTCGACGCCGCGAAGCCGGTTCCGTTCCGCACCGATCGCGCGTCCGATCGACCGCACCACGTCCTGTCGCGGCTGCCGCCCGGGACGATCGTCCCGATCACCGAACTGCCGAAGGTCAAGGAAGGCATTCGGATGCCGGACGGAACGCTGCTGCCGTTCCTGAACGGGATGACGTTCGCGCCGCCGGCCGCCATCAGTGGTCGGAACGGGCCGCTCGCACCGGTCGTCGCGAAGGCCGTCGACGAGGGCGGCTTCGAGTGGTGGGTCCACGCCGACGGGTCGACGACGACGTGCCGCTACAAGCAGGTCACGGTCATGGGAAAGACCTACTGGGATCCGGGGACCGAGCACGGGTCGGTGCGCAAGCGCGACGACATGGTCGACATCGGCGTCGGCGGCGGCGGGAGCGGTGGCGGGGGTAACCCGCCGAAGTGAGCAGCCGCGGTCACGACGCGCGCCAGCGCAGCCGTTCGATCGCCGCGAGCAGGACCAGCATCAACGCGGCCGG
>JAEYTU010000160.1 GCA_023433825.1 Planctomycetota bacterium | reverse complement strand
ATGCAGAGCGGCTCGACGCGGCGGACGTTCCTCGGCTACGGCGTCGGAGGCACGCTCGCGCTGCCGGCCGTCGGAACGGTCGCTTTCGAAACCGCGCGCACGCCACCGGACGAACCGGTGCTCGTCGTCGTTCAGATCCGCGGTGGCTGGGACGGACTGAACATGCTGATCCCGGCCGACGACGACGCCTACGGCGAAGCGCGACCACGCCTCGCGATCCGCAAGGCCGACGGACTGCCGGTCGAACGTCACCCCGAACTTCGCTGGCACCCGGGCATGGCCGCGTGGCGCGATCTGTTCGACCGTGGCGAGGTCGCCGTCGTGCGGAACGTCAGCCACGCCTACCCCGATCTGTCGCACTTCGACAGCGAGGCGAAGTGGCACACGGCGGACCCGGTCGGCGGCGTGCGCCACGAGGGTTGGTTGACGCGGCTGCTGCGTGCGTTCGAGCGCGGCGAGGCCGACGAGTTCGCTGCGATCACGGTCGAGCCGTGGCCGACGCAGAGCCTCGCCGGACGCGCGTCGCCGGCGTTCACCAGCGTCCAGCAGATGGCGCTGTTGCGCGCACCGACCGAGGTGCGCGTCGGCACCGACGCTCCGCCGCTCGTCCGCCGCGTCGCGGAGGCGATGCAGCGCGCGATGACGACGAGCCAGCGCCTCGTCGCCGTCGGCGCCGACTATCGAGCCGTCGGCAAGTACCCCGACGACGCGTTCGCGGCGCAGCTGTCGACGGTCGCGCGGCTGCTCGTCGGTGGCCTTCGCACGCGCGTCTTCCATCTGCAGACCGGCGGCTTCGACACGCACAGTCAGCAATGCGAACCCGGCCGCCCGTGTGTCGGGTTCTTCGCGGACTACTTGCGCGGTGTCTGCGACGCCGTGCGCGCGTTCCACGACGACATGCGGCACTACGGTCTGCACCGACGCGTCGTCGTGCTCGTTCACTCGGAGTTCGGACGGACACTGCACGAGAACGCGGTGCTCGGCACGGAGCACGGTCACGGCGCCCCGGTGTTCCTGATCGGCGCCGGCGTCGTCGGTGGAATGCACGGATCCGCGCCGGACTTGGCCGCGATGCGCGCGAACGGCGACGCCGCCGGCATCCCGTTCGACGAGCGAGCGGTCGACTTCCGCTCGATCTACACGACGATCGCGGAACGCTGGTTCGGCGTCCCGGGCGAAGTCGTCGTGCACGGACACTTCCCGACGACGGGCGCGTTGTGAGGCACCTGACGGGTCCGTGTCTGTTGGCGCTGGTTCACGCGCTCGTCGCGCAGCAGCAGGCCGTGATCCCGACCCACGCGGCGACGACCGAGGGCGTCGGTGCCGACCAGAGCCCGTTCGGACGCGACCGGCATCGCCACGTTCAGTACGTCGATCGCAGCCTGCTGACCGCGGTGCCGACCGGGACGACGATTCGCGCGGTCGCGTACCGCCGCGAAGGTGGCGACGACCGTCGGCCGACGCTGCGGCGCATTCGGCCGGGCGAGGCGATTCAGCGTCCGGCATGGGCCGTCCGCCTCGGCAATCCGACCGTCGACGTGCGCGATCCGCCGCGCGAGTACCCGGCGATCACCGACCCGGCGTGGACGCTGGTCCGCGACCCGAAGCCGATGACGTTTCCCGAGCTCGACCTGCCCGCGCACGGACTGCCGGGTTTCGACCTCGTCTTTCCGTTCGATCGGCCGTTCGTCTACCTCGGCGGCGAACTCGGCATCGAGCACTACGTCAACCATCGCCGGCAGATCGACTACCCGTACGTCGTCGACGCCGTCGACGCGCGGACGACGCCCGGTGCCGCGGTCACGCTCGACGAACGCGACGACCTTCGGGTCGCCGCCGCCGTCCCGGGTCCCGGTGGCGAGCTGTGCGTGTCGCTGCACGGAGTGCCGCGCGGCGGACGCGCCGCGCTCGCGCTGCAATTCGCGACCGACGCCGGCACGCGCGAGCCTGCGAACGTCGCGCGCCCGCTCGAGGTGCCGGTGCGGAGCGACGGCGGCGCGGCGTTCGTCGTTCGCGTTCCGCTCGATCCGAAGTTCGACGGCCGCATCGTCGACGCCGAATGGTTCGTCGACGTCGGTGCCGGCCCGCTCGCCGCCGCTCGCCAACGCCTGACGCTCGGGCGGCTGCTCGACGCGACGGCGCCACGGATGGCGGTCGTCGCCGGCTTCTCCGAGTCGCATGTCCGCTACGGCTTCGTCCAGCGCGCGCGCGGACTCGTCTTCCAACTGCGTTGGTGATCGGCGCCTAAGTCGCGGTGCCGGTCTCGGCACCGTTCGCGTCCCGCACGTCAGCGCCGTCGACGACCCACTCGCGCACCGGCGGATGACTGATGAACGCCGACGGGCTCGCCGTCGCGCCGTACGCACCGCTGACTTCGATCGCGATCACGTCGCCGGCCGTCAGACTCGGAAACGTCGCCTTGCGGCCGAGAACGTCGATCGACGTGCACAGCGGACCGCTGAGCTGGAACGGTCCCGACGGCGCGGCGGCGGGGTCGGCGTTCAAGTTCTGCATCCGGTAGTCGCGACGGACGATCATCCCGAACAGTCCCGCGGCGGCGAGGTGGTGATGCAGACCCGAGTCGCAGATCCCGATCCGCATGCCGCGCGAGTCCTTCGTCCGAAGCACGCGCGTCAGCAGGTACCCGGCCTCGCCGATCACGTAGCGGCCGGTCTCGAGCAACAGCCGCGCGCCGACGAACTCGGTGCGCAGCCGCGCGACCAACGCACGTGCACCTTCGGCGACGGCGTCGAGCGACAGCGCCTGTTGATCCGGGTGATACGGAATCCCGAGTCCCGACCCGAAGACGAGGCACTCGGGGCGAATGCCGGCGACGGACGTCGCGTGCGCGAAGACGTCGGCGAACTTCGTCCAGTTCGCGACGATCGAGTCGGCACGCAGGCACTGCGTTCCCGAGTAGGCGTGGAAGCCGGCGAGGCGCAGCGCATCGAGACGACGCAGCTCGGCGAGGAAGTCCGAAAGGTCCTCTTCGTCGATGCCGAACGCGACCGGCTTGCCGCTCATCGTGTCGCCGAATCCCGGCGGCACGGTGTCCGGTGCGATCCGGACCAGCACGCGCTGGACATGGCCAGCCGCGCGGGCGAGAGCGTCGAGCACCCGCGCCTCCTCGATCGACTCCAGCACGACCTCGCCGATCCGCAGGTCGATCGACAGTTGCAGTTCGGCCGCGCTCTTGCCGGGTCCGGTGAAGCTGATCCGATGCGGCTCGAAACCAGCCGCCACGGCGCGCCGCAGCTCCCCCCCCGAACTGACGTCGAGCGCGGCTGCGTGACCGCGCAGCCCGCGGAGCACTTCGTGCGCCGGGTTGGCCTTGACGGCGAACGACACTTCGAATGCGCCGTCGAACGCGGCCGTCAGCGCGCGGACGCGTTCGCGCGCGTCGTCGAGGAAGTAGACGTAGCTCGGGGTCCCGCACCGCGCGGCCAGCTCGACGAGCTGTGCCCGGCGGGCGTCGTTCACCCACCCACCTTCGTGCGGACGTAAGCCATGATGCGGCCGACGGTGTCGAAGTTGTCGAGCGTCACGTCGGTCTCGCCGACTTCGATGCCGACCGTCGTCTCGAGGAACATGATCAGGTCGATCATCCCGACCGAATCGATCGTCCCGTCGGAGAACAGCGGCGTGTCCGCATGGATGTGGTCGAGCTGACGCGAGTCACGCAGGTGCGCGATCAAGCGGGCCTCATCGAGCGACATGCGTTCCTTCTCCTCGGGTGTGCGGCATCGCGATCAGGACGGTTGTTTGCCGGCCTTGCACGCGTCGACGACGGTGCGGACGTCGAGCTTCCCGCTCGGGGTCCGCGGCATCGATCCGGACCAGACGTGAGTCTGGCGAGGCACCATGTAGGCGGGCAGATGCGCGCGAGAGTAGGCATCGACCGCCGCTCGATCCACCACGGGTTTGCTGCCGCCGGAACTTCGTCCGGACACACAGATGTGCACGACTTGCCCCGCCATCTCGTCGGCGACGCCGAATGCGATGACCTCGGCGACGAGTCCACTGCGATGGATCACGTCCTCGACCTCGGTCGGTGAGATGCGGAAGCCGAGCGACTTGATCATGTGATCCTCGCGCCCGACGAACCAAAGGTCGCCGTCCTCGTCGATGCGCACGAGGTCGCCGCTCCACGCGACCTTCTCGTCGCCGAGCAGGTCTGCGAGTTCGGGGACTGGACGAATCTTCTCGGCGGTCGCGTCGGGTCGGCCCCAGTAACCGCAACTGATGAAACTGCCACGATGGACGAGTTCGCCGGTCTCGCCGGGCTTCGCGAGCCCGCGACCGCGGACGACGACGAACGTCTCGGCGTTCGGCACGGCCTGTCCGATCGAACCTGGCTTCTCGGTGAACTGCTCCGGCGGCAATTGCGTCGAACGGAACGCCTCGGTGAACCCGTACATGCAGTGCACGCGCACGCCCGGGAAGACGTTGCGCATTGCGTCGAGCACCGGCTTCGACAACGCACCACCCGAGTTCGTCACGTACCGCAGCGACGGCAGCGGAATCCGCGCCTCTTCGAGGTACTTGACGAGCTGGTGCCAGACCGGCGGCACGGCGGCGAAGCCCGTGACGCCTTCCTTCTGCAGCGCCGCGACGACGACGCTCGGCATGCTGAGCGGCATCAGCACGACGCGCGCGCCGAGCAGAGACGCGGTCAGCAGTTGGTTGAGCCCGTAGTCGAAGCCGAACGACAGCAGGCTCAGCAGTCGATCGTCACCGGTCTGATCGGTGTAGCGCGCGACCGAACGCGCGCCGACGAGCAGATTCGTGTGCGTCAGCATGACGCCCTTCGGGGAGCCGGTGGAGCCCGACGTGTAGAGGATCGCCGCGAGATCGGCGTCGAGCAGACGGCGATTCGGCACGGCAGCTGCGGACGTCGGCCACGCGGAGAAGCCTTCCGCGGCGGGCGCCGAGCCCTTGACGACGACGTGGCGAAGCGGCGTCGGCAACGTGCCGCCGAGTTCGGACGCGCGCTTGCCGTCGACGATCGCGACGACGGCGCCGCAATCCGAAATCACGTACGCGAGCTGCTGCACGGTCCAGACCGCGTTGACGTTGACTGCGACGGCGCCGATCCGCCAGGCCGCGAACATCGCGACGACTTCCTCGACGCTCTTGCGAAGGTGCACGACGACGCGATCCCCACGCTCGACGCCGAGTTCGACGAGTCGCCCCGCAACTGTCTCGACGAGGACCTGCAGCTGTCGGTACGTGATCCGCCGATCGCCCTCGACGACCGCGATGCGATCGAGGGTGTCGCCGTCGTGCAGCGTCAGCAGATCCGCCGTGGTCAGCGCGAGCGCGGTGCGGCTCATCGGTGTCTCCAACCCGAGTCTCGAACGCGGGGCGAGGTCAGCACGGAAGGTCCGGCGCCGGAAGTCGGAAGCGTTCGCCGTAGCGAGCCTCGAATCGATCCGCGAGTGCGGAGAGCTCGGCGCGCAGCCGTTCGGTGTCGAACAGCTTGCCGCGCATCAATTGCCACTCGAAGGTCGTGAACGGGTCCTTGCCGCTGTCGCCGAGTTGCGCGCGCAGGCGCGACGCGAGATGCGCCTTCGCGACGCGGTAGGCGTGCAGGTGGAACAGGTGCAGCGGGCTCGGCGTCAGGCAGCCGACGAGTTCGAGGAACAGCGACATCTGCTGCGTCGGGATCGCGTCGATCCGACACGCGGGCTCCATCGACGCGAGCGCCTCCAGTTCCTCGTAGACGCCGAAGTGCGGCTCGATCCCACAGACCCGGCCGTCGACGTCGAGGATCGGGAACAGCGGGTACAGCCGACAGATCGTCGGCCGCGTCGCGTGGTCGCACGCGCACCCGGGCCGGTGACTGACGATCGTCTCCAACGTGACGGCGCGACGCGCGTCGAGCGCGAGCGTCGTGCGCCGGTACTGGTGGTCTTGGAACTGCGCGAGCCCACCGCTCTGCGTCAGGTACTCGTACTCGCCCGGCAGCAGCGGCAACTCCTGGAACGCCTTCTTGCCGACGATGCGGAAGCGGCTCTTGTGTCGGCTGAAGTTGCAGCAGTGCGCGTCGCCGCAGAGTTGCCAGCAGTCCTTGCGGTAGACGAGATCGATCCCGTAGACGCGCGCCCAGTCGACGTCGGCCGTGTTGGTCGGGGCTCCCGGACTCGCAGACGACATCAGCGCCCGGATCCCTTCGCGCCGTGGTTCGCCGCCGCCGCGTCTCCCGACGATGGGGCGTCGGCCGATGCATCCTCGGGCGAGGACGACTCGTCGGACGATCGCGAGTCGTCGGACGATCCGGAGTCGTCGACGGCCGACGCGTCGTCGACCGCGATCGCGCCGTTGGCAGCAGCGCTGCGCGGCAACGGCGCCGTCGCGAGGCGGCGCAGCACCTTCGCCGGGACGCCGATCGCCGTCGCGCCCGGCGGCACGTCGGAGATCACGAGACTGTTCGCTCCGATGCGCGCGCCGTCACCGATCACGACCGGGCCGAGGATCACTGCGCCGACGCCGATGAAGACGTCGTTGCCGATGATCGGCAAGCCCGCCGCCTCGGCCGTTCCGATCGTGACGCTGTGCATGATGCCGACGCGATCCCCGATGACGGTGTCCGGATGGATCGAGATCGGCGCTTCGAGGTGCACGAGGTGGAACTCGTCTCCGACGATCGCGCGGCAGTCCATGTTGAGGCCGGTGATCGTTCGCGAGAGGCGGTCGAGCAGCCCGTAGAACTTCATCAGGACGAAACGCGTCGGTCGCGAACGCGTCAACGCGAACGCACCGAAGCGATAGATCGCCAGCGCCAGCACCGAACGCGTGAAGAACGTTCCGCCGTGGCGTCGAATGTCGCCGCGGATCCTCGCGAACAGTCCGCGGCGAAGTTCGTCGGCGCGGGCGCGGGCAGCCGCCAGCAGCGCGGTTCGATCCGCCCACTCGGGCGACGAGTTCATTCGTGGCGACGATCCACCCGCCGTCGGGGCGGGCGCGTTCGCGTCGATCGCGCCAACTCGACCCCGCGGAACCCGGGCCGTCGGGTCCGCGGTTTCGTCGTCGTCGGGGCGGGCTCGTGACACTTGCGATGGATTCGGATTCGACCGTCGGCGAGTCGGATCGGGCTTCGAGGAACGAGGGGACAGGGCGCGCGAGACCTACCCCGGCTGAGTCGACAGCTTTCGCGGTATCGACTCCGGCTCGACGTCGGATTCACACCTTTTGGACGAATGTCGCCCCCGCCGGCGGTCCAGGTCAAGAGTCGTGTCGAAGCGCGTCCGATCGCGGTCCAACGGACCGCGAGGGTGCCGCGGCGCGAGACCGCCGATCGGAACGGCCGGCTGCGACACGCGCGCGCTTCCTTGGCGGTTGCGCTCTGGCCACGATCCCGGTCATGGCGACACGGCGCACGGCGGAGGTTCGGACCCTGACGATCGACATCGGTGGCAGCGGCATCAAAGCCGCGGTGCTCGATCCGAACGGACGCCGGATCGCCGATCGGCTCCGGGTCGCCACGCCCGTCGGTGCGACTCCACGTCGGTTCGTCACGGCGATCGTCGCGCTCGTCGCGCCGTTGCGGCCGTTCGATCGGGTCAGCGTCGGGTTTCCGGGGGTCGTTCGCGCGGGCGTCGTCCGGACGGCCGCCAACCTCGGGAATCCCCGTTGGATCGGGTTCGACCTCGAGGCTGCGCTGACGACTCCGCTCCGCGTCCCGGTCCGGGTCCGCAACGACGCCGACCTCGCCGGCCTCGGAGCGATCCAAGGCCACGGTGTCGAGATGGTCGTCACGCTTGGCACCGGCGTCGGCAGCGGGATCTACGAGGACGGTCGGCTCGGCCCGCACCTGGAGCTCGGCCACCACCCGTTCCGCAAGGGGAAGACCTACGAGGAATGCCTCGGCGACGCGGCGCTGCGCACCCGCGGCAAACGGAAGTGGCGCGACGATCTCGTGCGCGCGATCGGTCACTGGCGCGACCTGCTGCACTTCGACCGCCTGTTCCTCGGCGGCGGGAATGCGCGCCACGCTGCCGTCGACGGCGTCAGCGACATCGTCGTCGTGACGAACGAAGCCGCGTTGGTCGGCGGCGTCGCACTGTGGAGCGACGTTCGATCGACCGTGCGCGCGCGCCGCAAGGCGGTCGCCGCGCGTGCGCCACGACGTCGCTGAGTGAATTTCGGTCGGAATCGCTCTCCCGCCCCTTGTCGACCACGACGACGACCAGCAGTGTGGCGCGGCTCGATTCTGCCCCCAGCCGTCCACACCGATGCCGACGCCGATCGTCCGATACCGACCGACGCCGACCCAAGCCGGGATGCTGTTTCACGCGCTGTCCGATCGACCGCACGACGTCGACGTCGAGCGGATCGTCGGACGCCTCGCCGAGACGATCGAACCGGCCGCCTTCGCGCAGGCAGCCTCCGCACTGACCGCGCGACACGAGGCGCTTCGCACGCGCTTCGTCGTCGAGGACGCGCAACCGACGGCCGAAGTGCTGGCCGCGCACCATCCGGTCGTCCACGTCGAGGACTGGCGCGGCAGACCGGCGGAACGGATCGACGCCGACGTCGAGTCGTTCCTCGAGAACGACGGGGTGGCCGGGTTCGTCCTCGGCGCGGTCTCGCCCTCGCGATTCGCGTTGCTCGTGCACGACCGCGGCACCGTCGTCGTCTGGACGGTCGCGCACGCGCTGTGTGACGGCCGTTCGTTCGTGCCGGCGCTGCGCGAGTTGTTCGCGCACTACGACCACGCCCGCGGCGGCGCGGCCCCGATGGTCGAGTCGGCGCCGCCCTTCTCGCAGCATGCGATGGCGCCTCCGTCGTGCGACGCCGCGACGGCGGAAGCGTTCTGGACGCGCCGGCTCGACGGACTCGCCGCGGCGACACCGCTCCCCGTCGACCCGCGTCCGCTGGTCGGGCGCGGCGCCGGTCGGATCGAGTCGCGCATCGATCGAACGATCGCGGAAGAACTGCGGCGGCGTTGCACGGCGAACGGCGTCGACGCGATCGACGCGTATCACGCCGCGTTGGCGCTGCTGCTCGGTCGCCACGCCGTGACCGACGACGTGACGTTCGGCGCCGTCCTCGCCGGACGCGGCACGAAGTCGGCCGACGCTGCGACGATCGGCTGCTTCCTGCAAACCGTTCCGCTGCGCGTCGCGATCGACCGTGCGGCGACGGTCGACACGTGGCTGACGAACGTTCGAACGCGCCGCAGCGAACTGCGGCCGCACGCGGCGCCGCTGTACGACATTCAGCGTTGGAGTCCGCTCGGCGCGGGGCGACCGCTGACCGAAGCGCTGCTGGTCTGCGATCGCCGTTCGTTGCAGGCCGAGTGGGAAGCCACGGCCCGAACCCGTCGCGACGCGCGATGGACGCTGTACGAGCGGACCGGCCATCCGCTGTCGCTGTCGGTCTACGACGACGCGTCGCCGTTGCTGCGCCTGACGTTCGACCGCGAACGGTTCACGGCCGCGACCGCGGCGGAACTTCTCGCGCGGTTCTCGACGATCGTCGCCGCGATCGCGACGAGCACGACCACGTCGACCGTTCGCGAACTGTCGTGGCTGCCTGCGGACGAACGGGAGCGACTGCGGACCGCGCGGCATGGCCCGCGGATCTCGATCCCGACCGGGGGCGTCCACCGCGAGATCCTCGCGCGCGCGCGCGCCGAGAGTGACGCGATCGCCGTCTTCGACGGCGAGTCGGAGCGAACGTTCGCCGATCTCGACGCGCAGAGCGGCGCGCTCGCGCAGCGTCTCGTCGACGCCGGTGTGCGTGCCGGCGATCGCGTCGGCATCGCCGTCGCCCGCAGCGCCCGCCTGCCGATCGCGATGCTCGCCGTGCTGCGCACCGGTGCCGCCTACGTCCCGCTGGACCCCGACCATCCGCCGGCTCGACTCGCGCAGATCCTCGACGATGCCCGGCCGAGCGTCGTCGTCGCCGACATGGCGTCGGCGCTTCGGCTGCCGGCCGACATGCGCGTCGTCGCGGTCGACGGACTGCCGTCGGGAGACGGACCCGCACCCGACGTCGACGTCACGGCAGACGACGTCGCGTACGTGCTGCACACGTCGGGTTCGACCGGGCGGCCGAAAGGGGTCGTCGTCACGCACGGCAACCTGCAGTCGTTCTTCGTCGCGATGGACGAGCGGCTCGGGACCGAACGCGGCGTCTGGCTCGCCGTCACGAGCCCGTCGTTCGACATCTCGGTGCTCGAACTGCTGTGGACGCTGCGCGTCGGTCACCGCGTCGTCGTCGACACCGAACGTCCGACCAGCGGCGGCGGTGGCAGCGGCGCCGGCGGCGTCGATCTGTCGCTGTTCTATTTCGCGGCTGCCGACGACCACGGCGGCGACCGCTATCGGTTGCTGCGCGAAGGAGCGCGCTTCGCCGATGCGAACGGCTTCGTCGCCGTCTGGACGCCGGAGCGTCACTTCCATCCGTTCGGCGGGCTGTACCCGAATCCGGCCGTCACCGGCGCCGCGCTGGCCGTCTGGACGCAACGCGTCGAGATCCGCGCCGGCAGTGTCGTCCTGCCGCTGCACCATCCGGCCCGCGTCGCCGAGGAATGG
>JAEYTU010000146.1 GCA_023433825.1 Planctomycetota bacterium | reverse complement strand
GTCGTCTACTGACTCTGCGTCGAAAAGTGAGAAGAAGGTGCCAGGCACCTTCTTCTCACTTTCCTCACTTCGCCATCGCGGCGAGGACGGCTTCGGCGCGATCGAGCTGCGTCTTCATGCGCGGCTCGTCGGCGCTCGCGGCGCGCAAGTACTCGACGTACTTCGTGTACGCGGCGACGTCCTTCTCGCGTTCGGCGCCCATCGCGACCATGCGCCAGTAACCGGCGGCGGCGCGCGGGTCGGTCGGCACGCGGCCTTCCGCGTGGATCTTCATCAGCTTCGCGAGTCCGGCCTTCTTGTCCGGCGTCAGGCGGGCGTCGTTCAGCTCGAGCGTCAACAGCGCGCTCGCGGCCTGCTTGGCCTCGGCTTCGTCGAGCTTCAGCGCGGCGACCTTCGCCTTCGCGGCCTCGAACGGGACACCGTGCCACGACAGACGCTTCAGGAACACCGTGCGATCGGCGTCGGCGTCACCGGCTTTGGCCTTCGCGGCGAGCGCAGCCATTTCCTGCGCCTCGGCGAGGCTCTTCTCGAAGCCTTCGACGGTGCGCGCTCCACCGAGCGCCAGCATCTCGCCGTCCGCGTCCATGTAGACGAAGCTCGGGAAGCCGGTGCGGCCCTTGCGGACGAGCAAGTCGTCGTGAGGGTGACCTTCGATCTGATTGGTGATGTGCGCGAAGAGGACGACTTGTTTGCCGAACTCGGCAAACTGAGGCTGCAAGAACACACCGTTCTCGACTGCCTCGCAGGGGCCTCAACGTGCGTAGCTGCGCGTGAAGTAACCGAAGAGGAGCTTGCCCTCTTCCTTCGCCGTCGCGCGCGCCTTGTCGTAGTCCGTCGTCCAGGTCGCGGCGGCGAGGAACGGCTTCGTCAGCTTGTCTTCGTACCGCTTCTTCAGTTCGTCCTGGCTCGGCGGTGCCGGGGGGGTCGCCGCGGTGCCCGCGGGTTGAATGGTTCGCATCGGCGTCGGTCGCGCGGGTTGCGGATCCTGCGCCGCAAGCATTGCGGCAAGGACCGGCAGCGCGAGGACGGCGATCGTCTTCGACGTTCGTGTCACGGTGGCTCCTGTAGGGAAAGGTGTTCGGCCGGGATGGCCGAGCCGGGCAGGATAGACGCTCGGATTGCCATGAGACATCTCGCCCTCCTGCTGCTGCTTGTCCCGTTTCTTCCCCCGTCGCTCGCCGCACAGGGAGAACCCGTGCGGTTGCAAACCTTCAACATCCGCTACGGAACGGCGAACGACGGTCCCAACGCTTGGCCGCACCGCAAGGATCTCGTCGTCGAGCGCATTCGCGCGGCGAAGGCGCATGTCGTCGGGCTGCAGGAAGTGCTCGCGTCGCAACTGGCCGAGCTGAAGGCCGCGCTGCCGGAGTTCCGCTTCGTCGGCGAAGGTCGCGGCGGCGGTGCCGTCGGCGAACACGCCCCGGTCCTCGTCGACGAGCGACGCTTCACGATCGAGGGGAGTGGGCAGTTCTGGCTGTCGACGACTCCGGCCGTCGTCGGGTCGAAGGGGTGGGATGCCGCGCTGCCGCGGATCTGCACGTGGGTGATCGTGCGGGATCGCAACGGCGGCGCGCCGTTCGCGGTCCTGAACACGCACTTCGACCATCGCGGCGAACGCGCGCGCGTCGAGAGTGCGCGGCTGTTGGCGCGGCTGCTCGGCCAGTTCCCGTTCGCCGTGATGCCGCGCGTCGTGATGGGGGACTTCAACGCCGGTGAGGACAGCGACGCGATGCGCGCGCTCTTCGATGCCGGCCTGCGCGACACGTTTCGCGTCGCGCACCCGACCGCGGTCGACGTCGGCACGTTTCACGGTTTCCGCGGCACGCGCACCGGCGCCAAGATCGACGGGATTCTCGTCGACGCCTCGTTCACCGTCGTCGACGCCGCGATCGACACGACCCTCGACGGCGGCCGCGCCCCGTCGGACCACTTCCCGGTGACGGCGACGGTGAAGTGAAACGAAGGTGCCTGGCACCTTTGTTTCACTTTCACTCGCGATTGATCAGGAAGGTCCCCGTGTGCTCGAAGTACCGCCGCATCACGCCGGCGGCCGGCTCGGGGATCGCGACGTCCTGCATCGCGGCGAACATGTTCTCGACCCACGCGTCGCGCGCCATCCGATCGACCGGGAACGGCGCATGCCGCATGCGCAGTCGCGGGTGGCCGCGCTGCTTCGAGTATTCGTTCGGACCACCGAAGAACTGGATGAAGAACCTCGCCTGATGCTCGATCGGCGCGTCCAGCCGCCGCGGGAACATCGCACGAATGCGCGCGTCGCCGTCGACCCGTCCATAGAACGCGCGCGCCAGCTCCCAGATCTTCTCCGCGCCGACGAGTTCGAAGACCGTCCGCACGTGCCCGTCGCGCCACGCAAGCAGCGCGTCGACGTCTTCGAACGCGTGCAGCACGTGATCCGGCCGCTCGGCCAGCGTCTCGGTCGCACGAAACCCCCACGCGACGTGCGCGGTCCCGCAGATCGCGTTGCGCCCGGCGCGCACGTCGCCATCCGAGTCGCCGATCATGCAGGCGTGCCACGGGCCCACGCCGATCTGCTCCAGCATCCACTGGATCTGGCGCGGCTCGGGTTTGCGTCCGAGCGGTGTGTCGCCACCGATCACCCCGCGCATGAACGGCGTCATGCCGAGCTCCGCGAGGATCTTCTCGCTGATCTGCTGCGGCTTGTTCGTGACGACGGCGACGGCCGCCTTCCCGCGCAGGCGTTCGAGCCCGTCCATCACACCGGGGTACGGCCGCGTCGCGTCGAGGCAATGCTCGAGATGGTGCGCCAAGTACTGCTCCTTCCGGCGCGGGTCCGCGACCGGAACCGTTCGGTCGAGCAGCACCGAGAGCCCGTCGCCGACCGCGCCCTTGACGGCGGTCAGTGACAGCGGCTCGAACCCGTGCAGACCGCGAACGTGATTGACGCTCGCGGCGATGTCGGCCGCCGAATCGATCAGCGTGCCGTCGAGGTCGAAGAGCAGAGTCGTGTACATCGGGCGCGGAACGCTACCCGCGCGCGACGTCAGTTACCGATCCGAAGCCGCGCA
>JAEYTU010000143.1 GCA_023433825.1 Planctomycetota bacterium | reverse complement strand
GTCGGGTAGTGGAGGGTTCGCGGGTCCGAGTTCGATACGCGGCGCGGCGGGACTGGCGGTCGCGACTTCGGCCGCGTCGACGAGCGGCACCGACGGCGTCGCGACGTCGGCGACCTCGTCGTTCGCTGCGGTTGCGCGCGCAGGCGGAATGCGCTCCGAACGCAGCGCGACGAACGCCGTTGCGACCACGACGATCGCGATCCCGACGGCAAGGAACGGTCGCAAGGCTTGGTTCACTTGTCTTCCTTCGTCGGTGGATCGAACTTGGCCAGCGCGCCGCGCAGCGCGTCGGGCGAGACCGCGACCTCGACGTTCGTGTCGGTCGGCGCGACCAGCGGACCCGAGTGGTCGACGCGTCGCGGTTCGCGCTGCGGCTTGTACAGGAACAGTTGGACCTCGCGCGGCGTCCGCCCGGTCGGCACGCGCGCGCGGCCGTCGACGACGTGGACCGGTTTCGCGATCGCGTCGGTCACGTCGGCGCGATACCCAGCGAACGCCCCCAACGGCGACCCGGGCACGACGAGTGCGACGTGCAACTCGGTGTCGGGCGGCAATACCGGGAGGCCAGGGAACGTCAACTCGACCCGCGGCCACGGCGCCAGTTCGACGACGACGTCGGCGCCCGGCCGCACGCGGCGGGCGATCGCCGGTTGCAGCCCCGCGACGGCGACCTGGACGTCGACCGGACGAGCGGGAACGAGCAGTCGCACATGGGCGTTGTTTCCGATCGCGCACGGCTCGCCATCGCCGTCGGGAGGCAGGAAGAGCAACCGCGGTTGCCGAATCGTCGTCGACGCCGCGGCAGCCGTCGTTCGCACGACGACGCTCGCGACGCCGAACGCGTCACGCAGGTCGATCTCGTGCAGGCGTGGATCGCCACCGACTGGCGGCGGGATCACGATCGCGTCGACGGACGCGATCGGCGTCGCGAGTCCCGAGAGCCGCAATTCGAGTCGGTACCGCCCTGCCGGGAGCCCGCGGAATGCGAGCGGTTGTCGCGGCGCATTCGTCAGCGCGTGTGCGACGGCGAACCGTTCGTGCGAGCGGTCGTCGGGATCGTCGGTCTCGCGCGCGATCGTCGGATCGTCCGGCACCAACGTCGCGCGCAGGCCGTGCTGTCGACCCGACGGCCCGGCCAATCCGGGCGGCACGAGCAACGTCGTCACGACTTCGCCGCCATGCTCGACGCGGATGACGACGTCGCGCGCGCCCAGCTCGAACGGGATCGGTTCGACGGGCAGGTGATCGAGCCCGGGGAAGAACAGTCGGTAGCGCCCCGGCGGCGCCGTGCCGAACAGTTCGAACGTGCTGCCGTCGGTGACGCGATGTTCCATCGCCTGCCGCTCGATCTCGTAGCTGTCGGGGCGGCGTCCGACGCCGACCTGCGTCCGCCGTTGCACCCAGAAGTTCACCGCCTTCGTCGGCGCGCCGTCCGGTCCGACGAACCGACCGGCGAGCACGAGCGGCGGCGGCACAAGGCGCACGTCACCGAGCTCGACACCACCGCGCGCCAATCGCTGCGGCGTGACCGCGTGCGAGAGCGGTGGCGCGCCATCACGCAGCAAGCGAAACGTCGCGCTGGCGAGTTCGACGCTGTCGCTGCCGTCCGTGCATTCGACGGCGACGACGAAGCGCCCGTCGGCGTCGGTCTCGACCGGAGCGCCGCTCCCAGCGCCGACCTGGCGTCGGTGCGCGTTCTGCAGCACGTACTCGATGTCCGCGATCGTCTCGGGAAGCGCGCTCCCCGATGCGTCGACGAGGCGACCGGTCATCACGAAGTGGCTCGACGGCGGCGACAGTTCGACGCGGACCTCCTGCCCTTTCGCGATCGGCCCGTCGACGGCCTCGGTCATCCAGGTCGTGATCCGACCCCGGACGAACCACCGCTTGCCGAGCGGCACCGCCGGAAAGCGCGTCCAACCGTCGTCGTCCGGCACGCGATGCTGCCATGGCATGGCGTTCGACGGCGCGTCGCTCGGATCCACGTCGTGCAACGACAGCAGTGGAGAGCGACCGATCGCCCGCCCGCCGTAGACCATGCGCGCTGCGAGGACGCCGGTCGGCGGAAGTCGCAGGACGATCGGTTCGCGCGGCGGCGCTGCCGGGTCGAAGACGACGCCGGCGTCCGTGAGCCCGGGGATCGCGACGTAGGCACGATGGACGAGCGGCAACTCGGACGCCGACGCGGCGACGGGTCGCATGCGTTGCAGGTGACGCAGGCGCGCGATGCCGTTCGGCCGCTCGGTTTCGATCGCATGACCGTACGCGTTCGCGCGCAGCTCGCGGCCGTCGGACGTCAGTGCGCGGATGGCGACGGGGATCTCGAACGCCGGGTTGCCGTCGGCGTCGACGACCTGGACTTGCAACTCGCGGTCGGCGTGCAGTTCGAGTCGATGGCGCGCCGGCGGTGCGTCGAGGTTCGGGTGAACGTCGAGGACGCCAAAGCGACCGTCCGCGCGCGCGAAGATGTTGGGGTACACGCGACCGACATCGACGCGCGCCACGCCGTCGGCGTTCGTGCGCGCGCGACGACCGAAGCGTTCGGCGCGCATTCCGGCGTCGAACTGCAATCGCGCGAGCTCGCGCGCCGAGAGCGGCGGCGACTGCGGCGGGATCGGGCCGACGTTCCAGACGAGTTCGGCACCTTCGACCGGCGCGCCGGTTGCGGCGTCGACTACGAGGATGTCGAGCGGGGTCGTGTCCGGGGGAGTCGTCGCGGCCGGCGTCGGGACGGCGATCCGGGGAGCGGCGGCGCTCGGCGCGGCGGGCGCGGCGGGCGCGGCAGGCTCTGCTGGCGCGACGTTCAGCGCATCGGCGACGGGCGGTGTGGGCGGCGCGGGTTGCGGGTCGCGTTGCCACAGGAACACCGCGATGACGCCGATCGGGACGAATGCGAAGAGCCACCGTCGGCGATGCCGTGGATCGCGGTCGTTCTTCATCGTGCCTCCGCGTCGATCTGCAGTGGGGCCGACTCGCGCACGAGCGTCGCTTCGACGTCGTCGCCCGGTTCGACGGCGCGCAACACGGCCGGCCGGTGGCCGAGGTGGGAAACGGCGACGTCGATCGTGTGCGAGACGAACACGCGCGCGACGCCGGAACGCAGGCCGACCTCATCGGCGTCGTCATCGGTCTGGCGCGACGCCGCGAACGCGCGTGGCCACCACTCGCTCCTTTGGATCGAGTCGTCCTTCGATCGCGCGCGCAACGTCGCGACACCGAGGACGTCACGGAGATCGACATCGAGGAGTCGCGGGTCCCCGCCGACCGGCACCGGCACGGTGATCCCCGCGATCGAATGGACGGGTGTCGGATCGCCGAGCACGTGGAACCGCAGCGTGTAGACCCCTTCCGCGAGCCCCCGGAACACGACACGGAACGCACCGCCGAGCGCCAGCTGCGGTGCCGCGTCGCGACGTTCGCCCGTGCTGCCGTCCTCTGGAAGAAGCGATGCGCGCAACCCGCGCGGCATCGCCTCGGTGCGCGGGTGCGGCAGCGAAAGCGTGACGCCGAGCTCGAACCCGCGGTCGACGACGACGACGACGTCGGCGCCGGGCATGAACTCGACCGGCGCGATCGGCCGGTGATCGGTCGCCTCGAACACGAGCCGGTGCAGCGTCGCAGAAGCGGTGCGGTCGCAACGAACCGAACCATCGGCGTCGACGATGCGATTCGTCGGCGTCGGCAGCTCGCTCCAGCCGTTTCCGCTCGGGTCGCGAACCTCGAACTCGAAGCCGACGGCGCGCGTCGGATGGCCGTCTCGATCGACGAACCGAACGACGACGAATGGTCGGACCGGCGTCAGCGTCAGGTCGCCGAGATGCACGATCCCGCGCGACAGCGGAAGCGGTTCCAGGGTGTGCGAGACTCGGTGCCATTCGTTGACCGAGATCGATGCGCGCACGAGTCGGTTCGAGTCGTCGGAGTCGGGAAGCAACCGAATCGCGAATGCCCCATCGGCATCGGTGTCGAACAGCCCGTTGCCTGCTGCGACACCGGTCACACTCGCCACGCGCCTGCGAAGCGGCGAGCCGTCCGCAGTGACGAGCCGCCCGGTCCACACGAAGTCGTCCGGAGCCGGCGTCAGCTCGACTCGCACCTCGTCGCCACTCGCCGTCGGACCGTCGATCGAGCGCGAGAGCAACGCGCCGATCGCGCCCGACACCGTGAACCGACGGCCGAGCGGCACGGCGGGGAAGCGCGTCCAGCCGTCGGGGTCCGGACCGCGCCAGCGCCAGGTGCGTCGCGGGTGGTGCGCGTCCATCAGCTCGATCGTCGGGCACGCGCCGATCGGAGTGCCGCCGACGACGATGCGAGCCGCAACGACACCGCACGGTGGGAGTGTCAGGACGTTCGGCTCGTGGTCGGGTGCCATCGCGTCGACCGGGACTCCGGCGACGTCGACACCTGGGATCGACACAGCCGCGTGCAGTCCGGCACAGGCGTCGAGCCGCACGCGACGAAAGCGAGCGACCCCGTCCGTGCCCGTCTCGATCCAGTGGCCCGGTCGTCCGTCTGGAGGTCGAAGCACGACGGGGACGTCGGGTGCAGGGGTGCCATCGGCGTGACGCACGAGGACCTTCAGGTCGCACACGCGATGCATTTCGAGCCGGAACGTCGCGCGCTCTGGTCGCAGATGCGGCAGCCACCACAGCACTCCATGCCGATCGTCTCGCCTCGCGTGAATGGGCTCGTCTCGCGCGCCGACGAGGATGCGAGCGACGCCATGCGCGTCGGTGCGCGCACGACGACCGAATGCTGCGGCGCGACGTTCGCTGTCGTGGTCGTAGCGCCACCACTGCGCGCGGGTCAGGGGTGGCGACTGTGGGCGGATCGTTCCCACGACCCAGGTCAACTCTGCGTCGGCGACGGGTTCGCCGGTCACGGTGTCGACGACGTGAACGTCGATCTCACGAAACTCGGAGGTGGGAGTTCGGAACCGGCTCATCGCAGCGCCTGCACCCCACGCGCGAGTTCGTCGGCCGTGATGCGCACCGTGACGTTCGTCTGCCCCGGCGACACGGTCTTCGTGTCGTGCGCGAGCAGTTGTCCGCGCGTGCCGCTGGCGCCGTGCAACCAGATCCGTAGTGCGCGCGGCGACGTACCGATCGGGAGCCGCGCGTTGCCGTCGACGACGTTCACCGGGAGTTCCGGCGCGTCGGTGATCGCGAGGTTCGCAATCGAGCCCGGCAGCAACTGCGCATACCGACGCTTCTGGGCCGCATCGTTCACGAGTGCCGCGCGCAGTTGCGTCCCGGTCGGGAGTGCAGGAACGTCGATCGCGACGTCGACCGCGGGCCACGCGTCGAACGCGACGACGGTCTCGCCAGGGGGCACGGCGTCGACGACCTTCGGCCGCGATCCGGCACGCGCGACCTGCACGCTCGCCGATGGCAACGGGATCGGAATGCGCGCGACGTTGCCTTCGAACTCGAACGCCAGTGGGCGCGCGGCGTCGATCGGTGGCTGAGGGACGACGAGGAGCTTGTCGTCGCGGGTCGCGGCGGGCGCGTCGTCGATGCGCAACGTCGCGACACCGACGCGGTCGCGCAGATCGATTTCGACGAGGCGCGCGTCGCCACCGTCGGTCGGCGGGACGACGACGTCGCGGATCACGTGCAGCGGATCGGCGAAACCGTGGATGCGCAGTTCGAGCGTGTACGAGCCCGCGGGGAGCGCATTCCATCGGAGGTTGGCGCGGCCGCGTTCGACCGACCACAGCTCCGCGGTGAAGCGATCCGACGGACTGCCCTGCGGCCAGCGGGGCGCGCGCGCGGCGTCGGGGTCGGCGGCCGCGCGCAGGATGCCGAGAAGGCCCGGGGGGCAGTCGTCGGGGATGCGCGCGGTGGCGGTCAGCGTTGCGCCGAAATCGATCGGGATCACGAGGCCGGTGGCGCCGGCGTCGAATTCGACCGGTTCGAGCGGCAGGTACTCGGTCGATCCGAACTGCATCCGGTAGCGTCCGGCCGGGACGTCGCCGGTGACTTCGAAGCGCCCGTCGCCGGGTTGCTCGATCGACAGTCCGGGAACGTGCTGCCACGTGGCGATGTCACGCGTCGAGACGGCGGGGACGAGTCGTTCGACGACGAACGCGACCGCGCGCGTCTGCGGCTTTGCCCCGGTCGTGAACGTGCCAGCGACGACGCATGCACCGCGGACCAACGGGACGACGCCGAGGTCGTGCACGCCGGCAGCCAGTGTTCGCGGCGACAGAGCGTTTCGCGCACCCGCTCCGTCTCCCGAAGTGATCGAAAACACGAGCTTGCGCAGTTCGACCGGCTTGCCAGACGCTTTGACGGCAATCCACGTGAACCGGCCGGAGTCGTCGGGGGTCAGCACGGTCGATCCGCTGCGCGATCCGAAGTCGTAGTGAGCGAAGACCTGCGACGACGACGGAATCGGGCGCCCGCCGGCGTCGACGAACGTTCCGGTCAGCACCAGGGAGTCGGCAGTCGGCGTCAGGTCGAACTTCACCTCTTGGTCGGCGGCGATCGGTCCGGCGCACGACTGTTCGATCGAGCCGCCGTGGAAGACGCCGGCGACGTAGTTCTGCTGCAGCGCGACGAATCGGAAGCGCGCGTAGCCGTCGGGCTCGGTGCGCGCGTTCCACGCGTCGTTGCGCGCGGTCGGAGCTCCGGGTTTGCCGCTGTACAGCCAGTACTCGGCATTCACTCGAACGGGTCGACCACCGACGACGAGGCGCACGGCGAGCGTGCCGGTCGCCGGTGGAAGTCGCAGTTCGATCGGTTCTGCGGGCGGCGCCGCCGGGTCGAACGCGACGCCGGGATCGTCGTGACCGGGAATGTCGAGGCGGACGCGCCACGAGCGCAGCGGGCGAGTCAGTCCGTTCTCGACGCCGTCCCACGTCTGCATGTGTGGGAACGTCGCGATCCCGTCCGGCGCCGTGCTGAACGTCGTGTGCTTCGGCTGCCACTTGCGCAGGAAGACGCCGCCGTCGCCGTGCTGCGCCGGGGTCACGGCGACGTCGGGCGTCGGGCGGCCATCGGCGTCGACGACGCGGACGCGAAGCGTGCGGTCGTGGTGGACGGTCAGTCGGTGGCGGTGCGGTGCGGGCGCGGCGTCGTTCGCTAGGTACAGGAACCCGTAGCGCGCGTCGGCGCGTGCGTGGAGCGAGAGGCCGGTCGTGCTGTTGGGCACGAGCGCGACGCCGTCGTCGCCGGTTCGCACGACGCGGCCGAAGCGGCGGGCGGCGGATTCGCCGTCGTTCAGCAGTGTGCATCGTTCGGTCAGGGTCATCGCGTGCAGTTGCGCGGTGTGGGCGCCTTCGTCGATGGCGATCTCGGCGTTCGGAACGGGCGTGTGGGCGGCGTCGACGACGAGGACTTCGAGTAGGGCGCCGGGTGTCGTCGGCGCGTCGACGGCGGCAGGCGTTCGTTGCGATGCGGCGTCGGCGGCGGGCCCGGTGGCGAGATCGGCGGCGGGTTCGGCAGCCGACGTCGGGCGCGACGATCCGGATTCGGTTGGCGTCGTGGTCTGCGCATCGCCCGTCGCGGCCGTCGGCACCGGCGCATTCCGCAGCGCGAACCAGATCGCGATGCCGGCGAGCAAGCAGAACAGGAAAGCGAGCATCAGCCGCGGCATCGAGAACTCCTCCGTCGAGGTCGGGGAATCTACCAAGGCAATCGATGCGCGCGCGCGAAAGTGAAACGAAGGTGCCAGGCACCTTTGTTTCACTTCGCGGTGGAAAGTGAAACGAAAGTGCCAGGCACCTTTGTTTCACTTCGCACAGCAAAGTGGACGCCGGGCGCCTGCGAGTCAGCGCGCCAGCGCTTCGTCGATCGCGGTGCGGCGAATGCGAACTTCGA
>JAEYTU010000113.1 GCA_023433825.1 Planctomycetota bacterium | reverse complement strand
TGCTTCGGGTCGATGCCCGGGCCGTCGTCGACGACGCGGAAGCGCCATTGGTCGCCGTGATCGTCGGCATGCACCTCGACCGAGCCCGCCGCCTTCCCCATGTGCTTGATCGCATTGCCGATCAGGTTCTGCAGCACCTTCTCCAGGTGCACCGCGTCGTACGTGATGCGCGGCAACTCGCCGATCGTCACGCGGATTCCGTCCGGCGGCGCCAAGGACGTGACGACGTGCCGCGCGACGGCACCGGCGTCGATCGACTCGACACGCCCGTTCGACTGTCCCGCGCGCGCGTGCTCCAGCACGGCATGGATCATCTGATCGAGGTGTCGGGAACGTTCGATCAACGTGTCGAGCAGCCGCGCGTCCTCGCCGAGCGTCTCCCAGTGATCGCGCTTCAGCCACTCGGCGACGAGGCTGATGCCGCGCAGCGGCGCCTTCAAGTCGTGCGAGACGAGGTACGCGAACTCGTCGAGTGCGCGATTGCGCCGCTCCAACTCCGCGGCGTGCGCGCGCGCCGCGTCCTGCGCCTGAATGCGTTCCGTGATGTCGACGATCGCGCTCAGCACCGCGGTCCCCTCGGGGAGGTGGATCGGGTTCAACCCGATCTCGAGCGGCACTTCGCTGCCGTCCTTGCGCAGTCCGGTCAGATGCCTGCCGACGCCCATCGGGCGCGCCGTCGGGCTCTCGAAGAACGAGTCGCGATAGCCGACGTGCACGGCGCGCGAACGGTCCGGCACCAACCGCTCGACCATCTCGCCGACGATCTCCTCGCGCGGATAGCCGAACAGCTTCTCCGCCTGCGAGTTGACCAGCAGGATCCGACCGTCGTGCGCGATCATGACCATCGCATTCGGCGCCGCCTCGACCGCCAGCCGGAAGATCTCGCGCGAACGTTCTTCCGACGTCACGTCGAGACACGCGCCGGTCACGTGCGTGATCCGACTCTCACCGTCGCGCACCGCCGCCGCGCGACAGACGACGTGACGCATCGCGCCGTCCTCGTGCCGCAAGCGAATGCGAACGTCGATCGGCGTTCCGTCGTGAATGCAGTCTTGGATCGTCCGCTCGAAGCGCGGCCGGTCGGTGGGTTCGATTCGTTCGAAGAAGTCGCCCGGGCCGCCGCCGCCGCCGACGCGGACGCCGAGCAGCGTCATCAACGTCTCGCTCCAGACGAAGTTGCGGTCCGCCACGCGCAGCGACCACAGCCCGAGTCCCGACGCCGCGACGGCGATCCGCAACTGCTCTTGCGTCAACTGCAGCGCTGCCTGACTGCGCTTGCGCGCGTCCTGCTCGGCCGACAGGCGCGCCAGAAGATCCGACGTCCCCGGTAGCGCCAGCGCGCGCCGCAGGAACGGCACGATCGCGAGCATCGTCGCGACCGAGACGACCGCGGTGATCAGCTTCACCGTGCCGGTCAGCCGGTAGGCCGGCCACCAGAACGCCGTCGCCTCGAGCAGGTGGCCGATCCCGCAGCTCGCGATGAACAGGCTGAACAGCCAGAACACCGGCGGGAACGGGACGTCGCGTCGGCGTCTGACGAAGGCGACCAGCACGACCGGGATGCCCATGTACGCGAACCAGATCGCGAGGTCGGACGCGATGTGCAGCCACCCGAGCGTGCTCGACCACGTTCCGCACTGCCACCGCGGCGGGAATCCGGACGTGTCGAACAAACTGCGCCAGAGCTCTTCCATTCCACTCCCCGTCGATCCCGGCAGCGAAGTTTCATGCCACGTGCAGCGGCCGGGTCGCCGCACGAACCTTGCTCAGGCGAACGCGGGGCGGCCGAGCAGATACCCCTGACCGATCTCGAACCCGAGGTCGAGCAACGTGCCGAGCTCGCCAGCGGTCTCGATGCCTTCGGGCACGACGACCGCTCCGAACGTCGTCGCCAGCGTCCGCATCCGCGCCAGCATCCGCCGTCGGCTCTCGTCGGTGTCGCAGTCTTGCACGAGCGCGCGGTCGAGTTTGATCACGTCCGGTTCGAGCAACAGCAACGCTTCGAGACAGCTCTTGCCGAAGCCGACGTCGTCGAGCGCGATCTTGGCGCCGAGGTCGCGAAGCCCGTCGATCCGCAGCCGCAGATCGACCGGCACGCCGATCAGATCCTGTTCGCAGACCTCGATGCAGACGTGATCGGTCGGCAAGCCGTCGAGCAGCGTGCGCCACTCGAGATCCGACATCTCGAGCAACGTGCACGGGCGCGCGTTGACGTGGAGGTGAATCGCTTCGCCGTGCTCGGCGCGCAGCCGTCGGCCGGCCTCGAGTGCGTTCCGCAGGCAGATCCGATCCAGTTCGACGATTCGATCGTGTGCGGCTGCGAGGGCGAACAAGACCGCCGGACTCTCGCAGCCGACCGGCCCGCGCGTCAGCATCTCGTAGCCGACGAGCGAACGATCGCGGAGGTTGCGAATCGGCTGCGCTGCGCATCGGAAGCCGGCGCCGCCGAGCAACAGCGACGGGTCGCCGTGGACGCCGTTCGCCGTCGGATCGGCGAGCGTGACGCGATTGCGGCCCGCGCGCTTGCTGCTGTTCAACGCGGCGTCGGCGAGCGTTCGCGCTTCCGTCGGCGTGCAGGTGTGGAGCGGCACCGGCAGTGGTGCGACGCCGATGCTGACCGTCGCCTCGAACGACAGGTCGCGATGGCGGATCGGCGTGTGGGCGATCGCGTCGCGGATTCGTTCGGCGACGCGCTGCGCTTCGCCGGGCCGAGTGTCCGGCAGGATGACCAGGAACTCGTCGCCGCCGACGCGGCCCACGACGTCCGCCGGCCGCAGACTCGCGCGGATCCGGACCGCGATCTCCTGCAGCGCCGTGTCGCCCGCGTCGTGACCGAAGTGGTCGTTCAACGACTTGAAGTTGTCACAGTCGACGAGCACCAGACAGATGCGTTGGTCGCTGCGTCGCCCGATGCGAATCTCGCGGTCGAGCAGGTCCTCGACACCGCGGCGGTTCCACAGCCCCGTCAGCGGATCGCGCAGTGCGAGATCGGCTGCCTGCTCGGCGCGGCGGCGCAACGCATGCTCGGCTTGGCGTTGCTCGGTCACGTCGCGCGTCACGCCGACGACGCGCACGACCTTTCCGGACTCGTCGCGAACCGCGAATCGGCGCTCGTGCAGCCACCGAACGCCGCGACGCGGGTGATCGATCGGGTACTCGTAGCTCGGCAGCGACGGATCGACGCCGGCGCGCGCCTGTGCGACGCGCGTCCGCCATTCCTGCGGCACGAGCGCCATCCACGTGTCGGTCCGCAGCGACTCGACGGCGACGCCGAAGACTTCGAGCGCCAGCGGACTGACGAACGACAACTCGCCGGGCGGCTCCTGGATCCACAGCAGGTCGTCGAAACGCAGCGCGAAGTCGCGCAGCTTCTCGGCCGACACATGCGTGACCGTCGAGAGCTGACGCTCGAGTCGCAGGATCGCGTGACGTTCGCGGGCTTCGAGCAGACGACGCGGCAGTTGCGCCAGGTACTCGAGCTGGACGTCCTTGACGAGGTAGTCGACGGCGCCGGCCTTCATCGTCTCGACGGCGGTCCGCTCGTCGCCGGTCCCGGTCAGGAAGACGACTGGCAGGTCGATCAACTCGGTCAGCAACTCGGTGCCGCGCCCGTCGCCGAGCTCGAGGTCCATCAGCACGGCCTCGAACTTCATGTGACGGAGCATCGCGCGCGCAGCGGCGAGACTCGGCGCCGAATGCACGCGCCAGCCGATCTGTTCGACGACGGTTCGCTGCACGGCGAGCACGTCGATCGGATCGTCCTCGACGATCAGCAGCGTCGGCGGTTGCGGTGCCGCGTCGGTCTCGTTTCCGATCCGTGAGATCCGCTGAAGTCCGGGAAGAAACGGGTTCGGGGGCTTCGCCGGCTCCTTGACCGCTCGCTCGAAACTCTCGCCGGTGTTCGCCGCCGCGACGAGGCGCATCCGGTGGGAGCTCGGCGATCTGCGCGTTTGGAGACTCATGCGGCGCGACTGCTTGCGTGTGCCTTGCCCTGCGTCGCCGGGGCGGCGACAGCGGAGAGCGGCCATTGGTCGGCCCGTTCGACTCACCGCACGGCGCGAAAGCTAACCCTCGCGGAAGCGGGAGCAAGGGTCACTTCATGCCAGCGAATCCGGTCTGCTCGTTGCGCGCGCATCGCGCGTGGCGTTCTTCGACGGCCTGCTATCGTGCCGCGCCACACGCAGCGCTCGACCATCGCGCCCAACGAGGACCCACGAAGATGCCCATCTCGCTCCCGAGAGCCCGCAAGCTCTGTACGACCCGCGAACTCGACATCGTCAAGAAGGCCGCCGCGCGAGCGCTCGCGACAGCGACGCTGAAGGACCTTCGCAAGTACGTGACGTTGACCCGCGGTCTGCGTGACAAATATCGGACGCTCGCCGAGGCGAGACGCCGCGCCGTTCGCGGCAAGGACAGCCCGCGCCGGCACCACGGTGGCGCCGCCGTCGCCGATCTCGCCGCCAAGCGGGAACTGTTCGCTGCCGTTCTCGGACGGTTCGAGGATCGCCTGGCCGAAGTCACCGCCGCCGATGCGGATGCGAAAGCCACCAAGGCCAAGGCCAAGGCGAAGGCCAAGTCGAAGTCGAAGAAGACGGCCAAGCGCCCCGCGGCGAAGGCGAAGCCGAAGCGCAAGGTCGCCCGGAAGAAGGTCGCCGCGAAGCCGGCGCCGACCGGCAAGAACGACGCGGCTCAGGCCGACGCGGGCGAAGAGAAGCGGCTCCCGGGGCCGGCGGTGCACGTTCACGAGGACCCGGCGGGCCGCGCGGCGATCGCCGCGGCCGAGGCGTTCTCACGCAAGACCGAGGCGGCGCGCAACATTTCGCGCCTGCAGCGCGCGAACAAGCCGAAGATCCAGGGCCACGTGTCCGCGCGCGGCCGTCGTCGGCAGGCGAGCCGCAACGAACGTTGACCACGCGGGCGGGAGCCGCGGCGGCGTCACGCGGGCGCATGCTCGCGGACGAGTCGCGCGACGTCCTCGGCACAGCCGAACGACAGCGTCATCCCACTTCCGCCGTGGCCGTAGTCGTGGACCAACAGACCGCGACCGCGCGCCGTCGTCACGTGCTCGGCCTCGACGCGCACGGTCGGTCGTCCCGGACGCAACCCGACCTTGACCTGCCGCGTCCGCGCGGCGTCGAGCGCCGGGACGAGATCGACGCATCGCGCGCGGATCGCCTCGGTCTCGGCGGCACGCGGCGCCCGGTCTTCGTCGTGCGCACCGTGCGTCCCGCCGAGCACGCAGTCGTGGCTGCGCGGGATCACATACGTCATCCCGTCCGGATGGTCGTCGTCGAGGACGAACGTCGTCGTGCGCCGGTCGACGACGACGACTTGACCGCGGATCGGATGAACGGATGCGTCCGGGACGAGTTCGCGCGACGCGAGGCCGGTGCAGAGGACGACGACGTCGTGAAGCGCGAACGCGTCGTCGATGGACACGATCGAACGCCGGACGACGCGCCCGCCGCGGCGCGTGATCTCGCGCTGCAGCCACGCGAGGAACACCGGCATCTCGGCGACCGGCAACGTCGCGACGTCGGCGGCGATCGCGCCGGCGGGGACACGTTCGTGCGGCGCCGCACGCCAGTCGGGCAGCAGCGGCCGCCACCACGGCTCGGTCGCCGCGCGCACGACGAGCAGCCCTTCACACGGCGTCACGCCGCTGTCGGGCACCGCGTAGAGCGCCTCGAACCGCGTTCGCGCGAGCGCCGACCAACGCAGCACGGCGTCGCGCGGACCGGCGGCGTACGGGAACCAGATCGCCGCCGCGACGGCGCTGACCGTCGACTCCGGATCGTCCTTCGTCCAGACCTCGACGTCGTGTCCGTCCTCGAGCAAGCGCAACGCCGCCGTCAGCCCGACGACGCCGGCGCCGACGACGACGATCGCAGTCATCGCCGCGGCGCACTCGGCGCGTAGACGTAGCGAACCGCACCACGCACGCCGTTCATGACGTCGTGCAGCACCATGTAGAGGCACGGCACGAGCAGCGGCGTCACGAACGTCGCGAACATGACGCCGAACCCGAGCGACACCGCCATCGGGATCAAGAACTTCGCTTGCACGCTCTTCTCGAGGATCAGCGGCGTCAGCCCTGCAGCGGTCGTCAGCGACGTCAGCAGGATCGCGCGGAAGCGCGCGATGCCGGCGTCGTGCACGGCCTCGAACAGACTCTTGCCCTTCTCCCGCGCCGAATTGACGAACTCGATCATGACGAGGCTGTCGTTGACGGCGACGCCGGCCAGCGCGACGAGTCCGAACATCGACATGATGCTGAGGTCGATGCCGAGCACCATGTGGCCGAGGATCGCGCCGACGAACCCGAACGGGATCGCCGTCATGATGATCAACGGCTGCACGTAGCTCTTCAGCGGGATCGCCATCAGCGCATAGATCAGGAACAGCGCCAGCAGGAACCCGCGCGCGAGCCCGCCGAGCGTCTCCTGCTGACTCTTCTGCTCGCCTTCGAACGAGTAGCGAAGCCCGGGGTACCGCGCCGCGAGCTGCGGCAGGAAGTCGGCCTTCAAGCTCGCGACGATCTGGTTCGGGTTGTTGAGCGACTTGTCGACGGCACCGGTCACGTTCAGCGTCCGCCGGCGATCGGTGCGTCGGATCGACGCGTAGCCGCTGCCGTGGGTCGCATTCGCGACGTCGACGAACGGGATCTCGTCGCCTTGCGCCGTGCGGATCCGCATCGACTCCAGGTCGTGCAGCGACCGCCGGTCCTCCGCCGGATACCGGACCATGACCTTGACGTCGTCACGGCCACGTTGAATGCGCTGCGCTTCCTCGCCGTAGAACGCCTGCCGCACCTGGCGCGCGAGGTCCTGCGTCGACAGGCCGAGTGCCTCGGCGCGCGGCTTGATGTCGAGTTCGACCTCGTCCTTCCCGGCGCCGAACGAGTCGGTGATGTCGAACACGCCGGTGAAGCCGGCGAGGTGCGCCTTCAGTTCGTTCGCCGCCTGCTGCAACTGCTCGATGTCGGCCGACGCCAGTTGCACGTCGATGTCGTCGCCGGCGCTGAACAGCGACGACGTGAACGTCAGCTCCGTCGCGTCGTCGATCGCCCCGGTCTTCTCGCGCCACAGTCGCAGTACCTGTTCGGCGGTCGTCGTCCGCTGCTCCGACGGCAGCAACTGCACGTTGACCTCGCCGAGGTGCGAACCCGAGAACGACTGCGCCGACTGGCCGGCGTTGCGGTTCTGGTCGTTGCGGTACGGCTGCGACGCGACCGACGCGAGCACGTGCTTGACGACCGAGCCGCCGGACATCTCCGCGTCGACGGCCAGTGCCGCGGCCTCGATCTGCCGCACGGCAGCTTCGGTCCGCGCGACCGGCGTTCCCTGCGGCATCTGCAACACCGCGACGACGTTGTCGCCCTCGACCTGCGGGAAGAACACGAACCCGGCGCGACCGCCGGCGACGAAGCCGATCGCCGTCATCAGGATCGCGACGAACACGGCGACCGTCAGGTAACGAGCGCGCAGCGCGGCTTCGAGCACTGGTCGGTAGACGTTCTGCACGAACCATCGCAGTCCGCGATGGAACCCCTGCTGCACGAACCACCACGGCCAGCCGAGCAATCGGGGCCGCGCCGGCGGCGGTTTCATGTGTGCGAGATGCGCCGGCAGGATCAGCTTCGACTCGACGAGCGAGAACAGCAGCACCGGGATCACGACGAGCGGGATGACGCGCCAGATCTTCGACTGCGATCCCTCGACGTTGAACATCGGCAGGAACGCAGCGACCGTCGTCAACACGCCGAACGTGACCGACACGGCGACCTCGCGCGAGCCGCGGATCGTCGCGATCGTTCGATCGACGCCGTCGTTGCGAGACTGGTGTTCGTGGACGTTCTCGCCGACGACGATCGCATCGTCGACGACGATCCCGAGCACGACGAGGAACGCGAACAGCGAGATCATGTTGATCGAGACGTCGAACGTCGGCATCAACGCGACGGCGCCGAGGAACGACACCGGGATCCCCATCGCGACCCAGAACGCGAGCTTCATCCGCAGGAACAGCGCCAGCGTCAGGAACACGAGCACGAGCCCTTGCAGCGAGTTGCTGACCAGCAGATCGATGCGCGAGCGGAGGATCGCCGAGTCGTCCTGCCACGTCGTCAACGTGACGCCTTCCGGCATCCGCGCCTGCGCCTGCGCGACATAGGCATGCACGGCGTCGGCGACGCCGAGTGCGTCTTGATTGCCGACGCGGTAGACCTGCACGAGCACCGCCGGCCGCCCGTCGAATCGCGCCGCCTCGTCGGTCTCGGCGAATCCGTCGACGATCGTCGCGACGTCGCGCAGCAACAGGCGCGTCCCGTCGGCGCGCGTCAGCAGCACGAGGTCCTCGAACTCGGGGCCGCGGTACGCCTGGCCCTTCGTGCGAACGAGGATCTCGCCGCCGTCGGCCTTCACGGCGCCGGCCGGAAGGTCGAGCGACGTTCGCCGCACGGCGTTCGCGACCTGGTCGAACGTCAATCCATGGCGCCGCAGCGCGTCCTCGGCGACCTCGATCGAGATCTCGTAGGGGCGCGCGCTCTTCAACTCGACCTGCGTGATCCCGGGCAGTGCGGAGACCTCGTCGCGGACGCGTTCGCCGATCCGCTTGCGTGCGGTCTCGTCGATCTCGCCGTGCACGGCGATCGAGATGACCTGCTTGCGCAGCACGACCTCCTGCACGATCGGCTTCTCGGCGTCGATCGGGAACGTGTCGATCGCATCGACGCGCGTCTTGACGTCGTTCAGGACCTTCGTCAGGTCCGCCTCGGGCAAGACCTCGATCGACACCGCGCCGGCACCTTCGGTGGCCGTCGACGTGATCTGCTTGACGCCATCGAGTCCCTGGACCTGCTCCTCGATCCGCGAGCAGATCGCCTCCTCGGCTTCCTCCGGCGTCGCGCCGGGATACGTGACGCCGACCTGGATGATGTTGGCCGAGAACTCGGGGAACACCTCCTTCTTGATCGACGGCAGCGTCGTCAGGCCCCAGACGAGGATCGACGCCATCAACAGGTTGGCGGCGATCCGATTGCGTGTGAACCAGCCGATGATCCCTTCGCCCATCGGTCAGCGACCTCCGTTCGACGGTGCGCCGTTCGGTTCGCCCGGTGCGCGATCGACGACGGTCACGCGCATGCCGTCGCTGGCGGCCTCGACCCGATTCAGGCAAACGCGTTCGCCGGCCGCGAGACCCTTCGCGATCGTCACCGTGTCGCGGTCAGTGTGCAGGACGTCGACGTCGCGGAAACGCAGCCGGTCTTCGGCGTCGACGACGTGCACGCTCGACGCGCCGCGCAGCACGGTGCGCGGCAGCGTGACGACGGCGTCGAACGTCCGCCCGTGAATCGTCGCGTCGACGTACATCCCGGCGGCGAGCGGCGGGCGCTGCGCGTCGCCGCTGCGCGCGTACGGGTCTTCGACCTCGACGACGGCCGTCACCATTCGGGTGCGCGCGTCGAGCTCGGACTCGGTGCGAACGAGGACGCCTTCGTAGGCGTGCACGCGGCCGCCGAAACGCGCGCGAAGCGTGACCTTCGGTCCGGTGCGCCGTTCGGTGCGCGGGTCGCCGCGATAGTCGAGCCCGACGTCGAGGAACTCGAACTCGGTGTCGGCGATCGGCAGCCGGATCTCGGCGGCGTCGACGGCGAAGACGTGCGCGAGCTCGGTGCCGCGCTGCACGTAGTCACCGACGTCGACCGACTTCGTCCGCGCGCGGCCGGCGTAGGGCGCCTTGACCGTGCAGCGGTCGAGATCGCGCTGCGCCTGCGCGCGGGCGGCCACCTGCGCGGCGAGGTTCGCCTTCGCCTCGGCGACCTGCGGTGCGCGTGCGACCAGCGGCGGCGGCTCCGTCCCGTTCGTCGCGGTCCATTCGCGGCGCGACGCGTCGGCCTCGGCGAGTTCCCACGCCAGCATCCGATCGGCCTTCGCGACCTCGGCATGCGCCTTCTGCAGCGCGAGTTCCTGATCGATCGGATCGATCTCGACCAGCGTCTCGCCGGCCTCGAAGAAGCCGCCCGAACGCAGCGACGGAGAGATCGACAGCACGCGGCCCGCGACTTCCGCCGACAGGCGCGTCTGCGTGCGCGGGACGACGGTGCCGGACGCGTGGACGTCGATCCGGCGCGGGGCCGTCGTCACGACCGCGACGCGGACGGTCGGCGGGACGACGACCGGCGGTTTCGAAACGGCGATCGGACGCGAGTCGATCATCACTTTGACGCCGAACGCGGCGGCCGCGACGACGCAGAGTGGGGCGATCACGCCGAGCAACAGGGTGCGCAGTCTCATCGGTTCTCCAGCGAGGGCGCCGCCGCGCTCTCGCCGGGATCGGCGTCGAGCAGTCGGTTGGGCGCGATGTCGAGTTCGAAGCCGCCGCCGAGGGCGAGGTGCAAGTCGATGCGGACGTCGAGGCGCAGCCGGCGAACGGCGAGCGACTGGCTCTGCGCGTCGAGCGCGCGCCGTTGGGCGTCGAGCAGCGTCGTCACGGTCTCGAGCCCGTCGCGGTAGCGCTGCTCGGACAGTTCGCGTGCGGTCGTCGCGCTCTCGGCAGCGCTGCGTTGGTGGCGTTCGCGGTCGGCGAGTGCCGACTCGGCGGCGAGCGCCGATTCGACCTCGGTGAACGCGCGCAGCGCCGTGTGCGCGTAGGTCGCAGCGCGTTCGCGGCGGCGGGCGACGGCCAGTTGGTGTTCGGCGTCGAGGCGGCCGCCGTCGAGCAGCGGTTGCACGAGGCCGCCGATCAGGCTCCAGACGAAGAAGTCCGGGTCGACGAGGTCCTTCAACTCGTTGCTCGCCGTGCCGGCCGAGCCGGTCAGCCGGATCGCCGGATAGAAGGCGCGGACGGCGGCGGCGACGCGTTCGTCCTCGGCGGCGAGGCGGCGCTCGGCCGCGACGACGTCGGGACGGCGCGTCAGCAGTTCGGCCGGCAGCCCGACCGGTGTCGGCGGCGGCGTCGGCGGCAGGTCGGCGGCGTGCTCGACGAGGCCGGACGGGTAGTCGCCGAGCAGCAGCTCGAGCTGGCGGCGCGCGCGTTCGAGTTGTTCGCGGCGCTGTTCGACGCTGGCTTGCGCGGTCGCGAGGTTGGCCTCGACGAGGCGCAGGTCGAGCGACGGCCGGACGCCGCTCTCGAACCGCGTGCGGACGTCGCGCAGCGTCGTCTCGTAGGTGAGCGCCGTCCGCTGCGCGAGGTCGAGCTGCAGGCGCGCCTCGACGGCGGCGAAGTAGGCCTTCGCGGTCTGTGCGGCGAGCGACTGGCGCGCGCCGCGCAGGTCGACGGCGGCGGCCTGCAGGTCGGCGACGGCCGCGCTGCGGTTCGCGCGGATCCGGCCCCAGAGGTCGACCTCCCAACTCGCCGTCAGGTCGACGCCGAACGAGTTGTAGGTGCGCGACAGCACGCCGGTGCTGCCCGGGATCGGCAGGCCGACGAAGTTCTGCCGCTGGCGCGCGGCGTCGAACGTCGCGTCGAGCTTCGGGTGAAGGTCGACGCCGGCGAGGCGCGCCTGCGCGGCGGCGGCTTCGAGGCGTGCGACGGCGGCGGTCAGGTCGTGGTTGCGATGCAATGCGCGGACGACGAGGTCGTCGAGGCGCGCGTCGTGGAACGTCGTCCACCAGCCGGTCGTCGGCGGCTCGGCGGGGGGTGGCGTGGTCGTGCTGCCGAACTGCGACGGCAGCGGGTCGTGCAGTTTGGGGGCGTACGGCTTCGTCGACGGGGACGTGCACGCGGCGAGCACGACGGCGAGGACCGCTGCGAACGCGCGCGTCATCGGGCGTTCTCCTAGGACGGTGCCCGCATCCCAGCCGCGAAGCACGGGATCATCTGCCGCAGCGTGCCTTCGACGTCGCGGGCGTCGCACATGCCGTCGGTGATCGCCGCGAGGCGTTCGTGGTCGTTCATCGTGTGGAGCATCGCGCCGACCATGAAGTGGGCGCGCCAGAAGAGTTCGTGCGGCGCCAGATGCGGCAGCGCGCGGCGCAGCGATGCCAGAAATCGCTGTTTCACGACGTCGAATTGCGCCTCCATCCGCCGGCACAGATCGGGCATCTCGGATGCGAGCCGGCCGACGATCCGCAGGAACTGGCGGCTCTCCGGTGCCGCGCCCATCTCGAGGGCCGGGCGAAGGAATGCGTCGAGGATCGGTTCGAGCGGGAGTGGGGTGGCGGCGTGTGCGCCGTGCGTCGATCCGTGAGCGGCTTCGTGGGCGGCCTCGTGGGCGTCGAGCAGCGCGAGGCGGCGCGCGTTCAGGGGTCCGACGCGACGCGCGAAGACCGCGAGGTACAGGCCTTCCTTGCTCCCGAAGTGGTAGTTCGCCGCCGCGACGTTGGCTTGCGCGTCGGTCGTGATGTCACGCAGTGAGGCGGCGGAGAATCCGACCTCGGCGAAGCGCAGCTCGGCGGCGTCGAGCAGGCGGGCCTTCGTGTCGGGCGTGGACATCGTGGGGTGGGGG
>JAEYTU010000098.1 GCA_023433825.1 Planctomycetota bacterium | reverse complement strand
CGCGCAGCGCGTCGCCGTTCAGCAGGGCGTCGATCGCCGTCGCGTGCAGCTCGGGACCGAGAAAGCGCGCGCTGGTCGGCGACGGCGCGACGTCCTCCATCCCCTCGGCGTGCACGCCGACGACGACGATCCGGTCGCGGAAGCGCTGCGGTTCGTAGAGCGGCGCCTTGCCCTCGGCGACGTTCGCGGCCGACTGCAGGACGTTGACGAACTTGACGCGGTCGTAGGTGAACTCGGGCCCGCGGAAGTTCAGCAGCAGGCGGCCGTCGGCGTCGACCGGCACGCGGCGATCGCCGACGACGAATGCGTCCGCGTCGAACCGCGGCGCCGGGTCTCCGGCTGCGACCGACGCGACCGCGACGGCGAACGACGGCAACGTTCGTCCGTCGTAACCGCGAAGCAGGTCGTAGCGGCGGAACACCTGATCGGCGTCTGCGGTCGTGTTGACGAACCCGACACCGGCAGCAGCGGCCTCGAGTTCGGGCAACGGCAGCGACGCGCCGCGATGCGTGCGCAGCGGGCGATCGGCGGGCGCGAGCGTCCGTGCCCGCAGCCGCGCGGTCTCGGCGTCGTCGAACCCGCCGTCGCGCCAGTCGACGAGCTTGCTCGCGAGGACGACCGGCGGTGGGTTGGCGATCGCCTCGGCCAGCATCGTGTCGTCCTCGGCCAGCATCGGGTCGACGATCAGCAGGTCGAACGCGACGACCTTGGCTCCGCATTCCTTCCACCAGGCGAGCGCGTCCGCATAGACCGAGCGCGGCCACGGGAAGCCGACCGGTCCGTCGCGCCGAAGTGCGTCGATCGAGTCCTGATCGATCCAGGCGATGACGATGCGCGGGTCGGGCGCACGGGTCTGCAGGCCGGAGCGGATCCGGAGATCGAGCGACAACGCTTCGAGTCGCGCGACGACGCCGAACGCGGCGAGCAGCCCGCCGACGCCGGCCGCGACGACGGCCAGGAACAGGTGCGATGCGAGTGTGCGGAGCGAGACCACGTGCGGCGTTCGACGATAGTCAGCGACGCTCGGCGATCCTCGCGCCGAGTTGCGTCGGTCGCATACCATCGCGCCGATGCTGACCGTCCGACGCGCAGCCGACCGCGGGCACTTCGACCACGGTTGGCTCGACACGTACCACTCGTTCTCGTTCGCCGACTACGTCGACCCGCGCTTCATGGGATTCCGGTCGCTCCGCGTGCTGAACGAGGATCGCGTCGCCCCGGGTGCCGGCTTCCCGATGCACGGGCACAAGGACATGGAGATCCTGACCTACGTCGTCGCGGGCGCGCTGGAGCACCGCGACAACATGGGCAACCACGCCGTCGTGCGGCCGGGCGAGGTCCAGGTCATGAGTGCCGGCACCGGCGTCATGCACAGCGAGGCGAATCCGTCGCGGACCGAGCCGGTGCACTTGCTGCAGATCTGGATCGTGCCGTCGCGGAAAGGGCTGCCGCCGCGCTACGGCCAGAAGTCGATCCCCGACCTGCGGCCGATCGTGACGATCGCCGACGCGGAGGGGCGCGGTGACGTCGTTCGGATCCATCAGGACGTGGCGGTCAAGCTGGTTCGGCTCGACGCCGGCCAACGAACCGGGCTCGCGTTCGCGGCCGGACGCGCCGGCTGGATCCAGGTCGTCGACGGCGATCTGGTCGTCGGCGATGGCCGGGTCGGCGCCGGCGATGCCGTCGCCGTGACCGACGAACTCCGCGTCGAACTCGCGGCGAAGACGGCGGCGACGGCGCTCGCGTTCGACCTGTCGTGAACCGTTCGTCGATGCGAACGCGCCTTTGCGTGCTGCTGGCGAGCGTGGTCACCGCCGCGTGCGCCGTCGTCGGCGGCGTCCCGTCCGAGTTCGACTCCGTGCCGCGGATCGACGAACGGCTCGAGGCGGGGATGCAGCAGCTCGACGTGAAGCGACCGCTCGCCGCGTTGGCGATCGCCGAGAGCGTGCTCGCCGAGCAGCCCGACTCGGTCGAAGCCGCACGCCTGCGGCAGGACGTGTTGCGGGATCGCGGTCGCCTCGGGTTGCTCCGCGCCGAGGCCGAGCGACGCCTCGCCGAGAATCCGCGCGACGCGCGCGCGCTGTACCTGGCTGGGCGCATCGCACCGAGGCCACGTCAGCCCGACTACTTCGCCGCGGCGATCGCCGCCGCACCGAACGACTTCTGGGGATGGTTCGGACTCGCGTTCACGATGCAGCGTGACGACGTCGACCGTTCGCTCGCGATCTACCGCGCGCTGTACGCGGCCACCGACGGCATGCCGCTGGTCGCACGCCCGTACGGGCGGTCGTGCCTGATGGCCGAACGCTACGACGAAGCGGAGCGGGTCTTCGTCGCGATGCGCGAAGCGAAGCCCGACGACGGCGAGGCCGATTGGTTCCTCGGCGAGCTGGCGTTGGCCCGCAATCAACCCCTCGCCGCGTACGGACACATCCTGCTCGCGTTGCGGCGACGACCGCACGACCCCGCGCTCCGCGCGACGGCCGAACGGCTCGTGACGACGTTCTTCGGGCACGGCAACGACGACGTCCTCGACGTCGTGCTCGCCGACGCCGAGCGACTGCAGGCGTTCGTCGACGCCGGCGGGCGTTCGTTGCTCGCCGCGTTGCTGGTCCGCAAGGGAATGGTC
>JAEYTU010000067.1 GCA_023433825.1 Planctomycetota bacterium | reverse complement strand
CTTGATCGATCGAAGGCGAGACCCTGACCGAGGTCACCGCCGAGCGCCGGACACTAGAGACCGATCTATCCCGGCGCAAGGCCGACGCCGACGTTCTGCGCGCGCCGGCATCGAACGTTCATTGACGCAACCGTTCTTCGAGACGGCGAACGCGCGCGACGAGGTCGTCGGGGGTCGGCCCCGGGTCGGCGAGGAACTCGGCGGCGACCTTCCGTGCCTCCTCGACCCGACCGAGTCGCGCGAGCACCTGGACCCGGTACAGCTGCGGCAGCCCCGCATCGGAACCGCGCGAACGTTGATGCTCGGCCGCGGTCTCGAAGCAGTGCAGCGCCTCGTCGAGATGACCTTCCCCGCGTTGCCAGAGCACCAGACCGAGTTGGTGGAAGATCCCGCGTTCCTCGGGCATCAGGTGCAGGCACAGCCGGAAGTCGGTCTCGGCATCGACGAGGCGGCCGGCGAGCAGCGCGTCGACCCCGCGACGCTCGATCCGATCGAAACCGGCGCGGAGCGCCGTGCGAACGGCATCGGTCGGCAGTTCCGGGTCGACCGGAGCCAGAGCGAGGAACGTCTTGAAGTGCTCGAGCGCGCGGTCGCGCGTCGGCTCGGCCATCAACATCTGGTACCCAAGGTCGCGGTGCGCCTCGGCCAGCATGCGGACGAGCTCGGCGTCGTCGGACAGACGTTCGCGCGCACGTTCGAGCAGCAGGATCGCGCGTTCGGGATCGCGCGAAGCACGCGCCACCGCGGCCTCGACGACGTCGGCGCGCGCATTCATCGGATCGAGTTCGCGGATCCGCGCAACGGCTTGCTGCAGCGCCGCTGGCGGATCGACGTGGATCCGTCGCCGGGTCTCGGTCGCGAGCACTTCTGCCAGCAGGCGGCGCACCGACGGGTCGAACGGGCGCGCGGCGAGATACGCCTCGAATCGCGCGCGCGCTTCGGCGAAGCGGTCCTGCAACGTCAGCGAGATCCCGAGCCGGACCAGCAGATTCGGATCGTCGATCCCGAGCGCCAACGCCTCCGTCAGCAGAGTTTCGGCGTCGCGCGGGCTGTCGTGCTCGAGCAACAGGTCCACTTCGGCGAGGTAGCTGTCGGCGGCCATCCGGTCCGCGGCGCGCGCAGCGCGGAACCAGCGCCGGGCCGCCATCAGGTTCTGCTCGCCACGTTCGATCTTGCCGAGCATCAACATCGCATCGCGGTCGTTCGGGAATTGCGCGCGAACGCGTTCCAACAGCGCGCGCGCCGTCTTGCGGCGGTCCGGAGCGTCCCCCATCAACTCGAGCGCCGCCTGCTGCAGCACCACCCGCGGATGGTCCGGCGACAGATTGCGAGCTTCGGCGAACAGCGGTGCGGCGTCGGCACCGCGGTTCTCGCCGACGAGCAACGCCACGGAGTCGAGCAGAGCGGACAGCAGAACGACGCGCCCGGTCGGTCCCGGGAGAGCGCGAGCGGTCACGACGACGTCGGATGCGAGTCGGATCGCTTCCTCGACACGCCCGTGCTGCAGCGCCAGGGCGCGCAGGAACATCTGCGCCTGGTACCGGTGCTCGAGCCGGCGCGCGTCGGTGATCGCAGTCTCCGCCAGCGCGCGCGCCGTCGTCGGATCGTGGACGACGATCGCTTTCGCCAGGTTGATCCGTGCGACCGCGTTCTGCGGTGCCGTCGCGAGGCTGGCCTGCCAGAGCGCTTCGCTGCTTCGGAACGCGCTCGTCCGTTCGTGCGCGCACCAACCGGCGAGCAACGCGACCGCGGCGAGCAGCCACGGCGCGATGCGCGGCGGCAACCCGAAGCCGAGCGCCGCGACCGCGAACGGCACGACGAGGTACAGGTAACGATCGGCACCGGCGATCGCCGACGCCGGCCACGCGGTGTTGAACGGCAAGAGCGCTGCGAGCACGGCGAGGATCGCGGTGCCAGCCAGCCGCGTCCGCGAGCGCAGCGCCAGCCCGATCGCCACGGCGAACGTCGCGATCAGCACGACGAGCCCCGGAACGAACCGCGCACGGAACGCCTCCAGCGTCGCGACCTCCGGGTAGAGGACGTTCAAGTCGACCGGCCAGACCAACGTCGACAGGTAGTGCAGGTAGGCACCCGGGACTTGCGTCAGGCGGCCAGCGATCTCGCCGTCCTGCATGGTCCCTTGCGTCGCCGCGATCGTCGCGTGATGGAGCGTCGCCGCGAACAGGACGACCGCGGCCGGCACCAGGGCCGCGAACCGTCGCCGCCCACCGCCGGTCGCCGCCACGAACAGGACGGCGATCGGCAGCACGACGATCGCCGTCGCCTTCGCGTAGATCGCGAGCACCGCCAGCGTCGCGCCGAGCCACGGACGCGGTCGATCGCCGGTCAGCGCCGTCAGCGCGAGGAGTCCGAACAGCCCCGACAGAACGTCCTTTCGCCCGCTGATCCATGCATGCGACTCGACCAGAGCCGGATGCAGCAAGAACACGGCGGCCGCGGCGACGGCGATCGCGTTCGTGGCACCTGCGCGCGCGATCCAGCGTGCGAGGACGAACGCGGTCACGACGTGCAGCAGCAGCGAGTGCAGATGTGCCCAGGCGATGCCCGCCGACGAGTTCCCGCCGACGACGTAGTCGAAGTACAGCGACAGGTGCGCGACCGGCAGATACGCGTTCGCGATCGTGCGCGTCGGATCGAGGATCGCGACGACGCCTTCGTGCGCGAACTCGGGGTTGTCGGGACCGAAGTAGAGGTTGTCGTCGAAGTTCAGCAGCCCGGCGCCGAGCACGGGATGGAATGCAGCCGCGCCGACGATCAGCAGGGCAACGAACGCGAGGAGGCCCGGACCGGACCGGCGGGACGAGTCGACCATCGCGTCGCAACATAGCAGCCGCCGCCGAGCGCGATCCGTCGTCGCGCATCGCAGCCCGCGATGGGACGTTGCTTGCGGGGGCCTCTCGTGCCGCTCGCGTCACCGTCGACGAACGGCCACGGACAAGGAACGCACCCGAGAAGCTGTTGGGCCACGCGACGAATCGCGGCACTCACGGCCTGTGCACGTTCGGCGGGCAAGTCCGTTCTTGCCCCGACCGACGCTCCCGATAGAACGGCCGCGTGACGCGCGCGAACTCGACCGAAGCCGACGATCCGCGAGGCGCATTGCGCGCGCACCTGCGCAGCGCGGCCGAGAACTACGGCGACGACCTGCCGCTGCCGCGCGGCCAGCGCCGGGCCCCCGCGCAAGTACCCGCCGAGACGCCGGCGGCCATTCCGACGCCGCAGTCCGCACGCTCGCCCGACACTTCGCGTGAGACTTCGCGTGAGAGTTCGCGTGACCACGCGCCTGACACGGCGACGAGTGCCACGGACCCCGTCGCCGCCCTCGCCGCGCTGCGGGAAGAAGTGCTGCCGTGCCGCAAGTGCAAGCTCTGCGAGGGGCGCACGAACGTCGTCTTCGGCGACGGCAGCGCACACGCCCGCGTGCTGTTCGTCGGCGAGGCGCCGGGCCAGACCGAGGACGAGCAAGGGCTGCCGTTCGTCGGCCGCGCCGGACAGTTGCTGACGCGGATCATCGAAGGCGGAATGGGTCTGCGCCGCGCCGACGTGTTCATCGCGAACGTCAACAAGTGCCGCCCCCCGGGCAACCGCGATCCCGAGCCCGACGAAGTCGCGGCGTGTCTGCCGTTCTTGAAGCGGCAGATCGAGATCCTGCGTCCCGAAGTCATCGTCACGCTCGGCAAAGTCGCCACGTGGAACCTGCTCGCGACCACCGAGGCGATGAAGCACTTGCGCGGTCGCGAACTCAGCTACGAAGGGATCCCGGTCATCGCGACCTGGCATCCCGCGTACTTGCTGCGCAACCCCGCGGCGAAGGTCGACACGTGGGCCGACATCAAGCGCGCGAATCGCCTGCTCGGCCTTCCAGAAGTGCCTTCGCGGCCAGCAGAAGGCTGATGCACCAACGTCGTCGCAGCGCAGGCATTCCTTTCTTGACCGACTTTCGGAGCGTCGCTACCGTCCGCCGCCCTTCGCGCCGGGCTAGCTCCCGCCTCTCGTCCGTCGCGATCGCCCCCGCTCGCCCCCCGTCGTCTCCAACGCTCCGTCCATCGATCCACAAATGAAGATGGTTGCACCGTACCTCGTCCGCGGAGTTCTCGTCCCGACCTTGGCCGCGCTGGCGGCATGCTCCGGAACTCAGACGAACTCTGGAAACCCGCGCGGCGACGAGGTGGGCTCGCAGCCGACCGCGAACGCTGCCGAGCGTGCGGGTGACCCGTCCGCCACGCAGGATCCGACGCGGACTCCGCAGGATCCGCAACAGGTCGACGCCGATCGGCGCCGTCTCGTCATCACGAAGTCGATCGAAGAGGCTCGTCGTTCGCTCGATCAGCGGATGTTCCAGGATGCGGCGCGCACGGCGGCGCAGGTCCTCGACCTCGAGCCTGGCAACGAAGAGGCGCGTCAGATCCTGATGACGGCGCAGAGCCTTCTCGGCGAGCAGAACCCGGGCACGGCGCGCGCGTTCCAGGACCTCGAACTCGGCCAGGACGTCGCGCGCGAGCGCGATCGCTTCCGGGTCCGCGAGGCGGAGTCCCGCGGCGACGCCGAGCTGCGCAGCGGCCGCTACGGCGACGCCGTCGAGAGCTATCGCTACGCGTTGAAGATCCTGCAGATGTCGGTCTTCACGAGCCCAGGAACGGAGTACGAGCAAGCCCTGCAGACCAAGCTGCGCAACGCCGAACAGGCCAAGCAGCGCGCCGAGAACGCCGCCGACGAGGCCAACCGCGCCGCGTCCCGCCGCCAGTTGCAGGACGAAGAGAACAAGCTGCGCATCTCGCGGGAAGCGCGCGTCAAGCGCCTGCTCGAGGAGGCGAACTTCGACTTCCAGGTCGGCAACTACGACCGCGCCGTCACGAACCTGGAGCGTGCGCTGCAGGACGACGCGACGAACGCGCACGCCCTCGCGCTGCGTGACCTCGCGACGCGTGCGCAACACGAGACGCGCCTCGACCTGCTGCGGCAGGACTGGAAGGCCGAGTGGTCGAAGACGTTCGACGAGCTGAAGTCGATGGACGTCTACCAGAGCGAGACCGTCAAGTACGACCTCGACCGGTGGCGCTACGTCGACAAGCGGACGCCGCTGACGTTCACGCCGCCGGAGGACCTCGAGTCGCCGGAAGAACGGGCGATCCTCGACAAGCTGCAGACGACCGTCGTCCCGCACCGGTTCGCCGAAGCGACGCTCGAGGATTGGAAGTCGCACTACGCGCGGATCACGGGGATCAACTTCGTCGTCACGCCGCAGGTGCGGGAGCTCGACACCGAGAAGACGACGCTGAAGGACTTCGTGCTGCCGCCGCGGTCGGTGTTCTCGGCGTTGGAGACGATCGGCAGCGTGACCGGCGTTCGGTGGAAGGTGCAGAACGGCGCCGTGCTGCTCGTCACGCCCGAGAACGCGCACGGTCAGGCCTACCTCGTCCCCTACGGCGTCGAGGACCTCGTCCGCGGCATTTCCGACAAGCCCGGGCGCGAACTGAAGTTGCGCGGCCCGCAGGATCAGGAGGAGCCGCTTCCGGACGACGAGGAGCCGAAGCCGACCGTCGTCGACGCAAACAAGTTGATGGACCTGATCAAGGAGCACGTCGCCAAGGAGACGTGGGACACGATCGGCAGCATCACCGAGCAGAAGGGCGTGCTTCAGGTTCGGACGACGCGCGAGATCCACACGAAGGTCGAGAAGCTGCTCGCCGACCTGCGCGAAGCCGTCGGCATCCAGGTCGACATCGAGACGCGGTTCCTGAAGGTCGAGGACAGCTTCCTCGAGGACATCGGCGTCGACTTCCGCGGACTGGGCAACCAGGCGTCGGAGGGTGTCGCCGGCCGTGGACTCGAGCAGAACAACCGCGGCAACGCCGGCTTCGACGACTTCGGTCGTCGCGAGCAGATCAACCCGGCGACGCCGGGTGCGATCGGCACCGGCACCGAGCCCGGCATCTTCTTCGACGACGGCCAGGACGGCGACATCATGGCCCGCACCGAGAACCTCTTCGACCGCACGCTCGGCGGTGAGGATCGGCTGACGAACGCCGGTGGTCTCGCCGTGCAGTACGCGTTCCTCGACGACACGGAAGTCGAGATCGTGCTGCGCGCCGTCGCGAAGCAGGAGCGGAGCGAGGAGATCACGGCGCCGCGGCTGCTGGTCTACAACAACGCCCGCGCGAACATGTCGGTGCTCCGGCACACGTCGTACATCCGCGACTTCAACGTCGAAATCGCGCAGGCGGCCGCCATCGCGAATCCGGTCGTCGACGTCGTCAAGGACGGTGTCGTCCTCGACGTTCGTCCGGTCGTCTCCGCCGACCGCAAGTTCATCACGATGGAACTGCGTCCGTCGGTCATGGCGCTGCGCCTGCCGATCCCGACCTTCACGACGACGTTGGGCGTCGGTCAGCCGGTCTCGATCCAGTTGCCGTCGACGACGCTGCAGCGCGTCCGCACGACCGTCACGATGCCGGACGGCGGCACGATGATGCTCGGCGGAATGAAGCTGGCCGAACGCCAACACCAGGTCTCCGGTGTCCCGATCCTGAAGGACCTGCCGCTGGTGTCGTTCTTCTTCAGCCGCAAGGGAACGTTCGTCCTGAACCGGAAGATCCTGATCCTGATCCGGGCCAAGATCATCCTGAAGGACGAGCACAAGCCGACGTGGCTCGGCGACGACTTCTCGTCGGTCCTGCTCGGCAAGTGATCGATGGCGGCACGGCCGCTGTCTCACGCCTGCGCATCCGCCCCGATCGCAACATTCCGGCGGTGACTGAACCCGCCGGCGTGTCGGTCCGTTCCGCGGCGCTGGTCGGTGTTCGGAGTCCCTCGGGGCTTCGACGACCGCCCCTCGGCGCCTCGACTCGCCTCCTGTCCAGACGTTCAGAACCGACAGCACCGTACCGGTCGGAGACCGCCCGATGAGCCGCTCTCACGCGATCCTGCTCTCTCTCTTGTTGCCGACGACTTGGGTTGCGCAGGCGCATGCCCAGGATGGCAAACTCGCGCAAGACGTCGAGTTCGTCCGCGCGCTGGCCAAGGACCTCCGGTTCGTCTCCCTCGCGCAAGAGGAAGTCGAGAACCTGAAGACCACCTACAAGCAGAGCGCGGACTTCAAACTCGTCTCGCAACTCGGCGTCGAGATCTCGCTGATCGGCGCGAAGGTCCGCCAGAATCGCGAGGAACGGCGCGGTCTGTACGAGGACGCGATCAAGCAGTGCGAGGACATCCTGACGGCGTTCGGCACCGAGCCCGTCGCGGACGCCGCACGGCAGACGATGGTCGAAGCGGTCTACGAGTACGGGCTCTTCCTGATCGAGGACATCGAGATCGCGAAGGTCGAGGCTCCCGACAAGGTCAAGGAGATCGAGGACCGCGCCGCCGACGTCTTCCGCAAGGGCGTCAACGTCTGCACCGAGGTCATGGCGTCGCTGCGTCCGAAGAAGGACGCGAACCAGAAGGCCTACATCGACTACCACATCACGTGGCTCGTGAAGGGCAAGCTGCTGCGCGAACACGCGCGCGCCGTCGCAGCGGATCGGCCTGCACTCTGCAACCAGGCCGAGGAAGTGCTGACCGAACTCGTCTTCGAAGTCGGTGAGGAGACGGCGCTCGGTCTGCGCGGAATGTTCGAGCTGGCGATGGTCGGCGAAGTTCGCGGTCAGCTGGAGCAAGCCGCGGGCAGCTATCGCGACGTGATCGAGTCGGCGATGAAGTCGCTGCTCAGCGACGAGCTGAATCTGCAAGGCGACATCCGCGACATCATGATCGTCATGATGGAGGAGGCCTACGCGCACCTGACGTCGACGCTGTTCGATCTCGGGAAGGCCGACGAGGTCTTGACCGCCGTCACCGCGTACCGCGACCACTTGAAGGCACTGACCGTCCCGCTGACGACGGTCGGCGGCGTTGCCCGCGACGGGAAGCCGATCGCACCCGTCGACGGGAACGAGGACGAGCGCTTCGGCCACCTCGTCTACATCAACGAGGCTCGCGCGCTGTTCGAGACCGGCAAGGCCGAGAACATCTCGCGCGCGCTCGAACTCGCGAAGTACTTCAACGACAAGCACCCGAGCGACTTCGTCGGGTTGCGCGCGAAAGAGGTCATCCGGCAGATCCTGGAGTCGCAATCGCAACTCGTCAGTGTCGGCCTGTTGATGGAGATCGCGAAGGGCGACTACCAGCTCAAGAACTACGAGCTCGCGATCCAGGGCTACAAGAAGGCGCTCGGATCGATGTCGGCCGAAGAGCGACCGGTCGCCGGCGTCGAAGCCTGGCTGCAGATCGGGCGATCGCTGTTCGCGCTCGGCCGTGAACTCGAAGCGACGCTCGCGTTCGCCGAAGGGCTCGGGGCCGCGAAGGGCAAGAACGAGTCGACCGAGCAGATCGCCGACCTGATCCAGCGGTCGATGCGCAACGTCCGCATCCAGACCGCGCAAGATCCCGCGTTCGAGCCGCTGAACCGACGCGTGACCGAACTCGCCGCGAACTTCGGTTCGGCAGCCAGCGAGGCGAAGATCTTCTTCGACCAGGGCAACGCCGCGATGGCGGACCGCACGCCGGAGGGCTACCTGCGCGCGGCCGAGGACTTACGATAGGTGCCGGAGTACTAGATCTACACCGAGCAAGCGCGCGGCCGTGAAGTCTTCGCGCTGATGTACGGCTCTAAGTTCGCCGAGGCGCGCAAGCGAATCGCCGACTACCGCGAATGGCGCAAGTCGAACAAGGCGAACATCGCCTCGGACCGCACCGATCTGCTGCAGGTCCGCGCGATCGCCGAGGC
>JAEYTU010000045.1 GCA_023433825.1 Planctomycetota bacterium | reverse complement strand
GTCGAGCTGTGGCGGACCGATCTGTCGCCGACCGGTGCCGCGCGCGTCGCGGTGCTGATCACCGGGGCGGGTGGGACGACGCCGCCGGCGTTGGTGCCTGCCTCGCTCGTCGCTGCCGACGATGCGCTGTACGTCCGTATCGGCGATCCGTGGCATTCGCAGCTGTGGCGCAGCGACGGGACGCCGGCCGGGACGCAGGGGTTCTTCCCGTTCCGGCTCCGCATCCACTCCGAGATCGTCGCGGCCGGCGATCGGCTCGTGTTCTCGGTTCTCGATGCGAACGGCACCGAACCGTGGCTCAGCGATGGAACGACGAACGGCACACGAATGCTCGCCGACCTGCGGCCGGGCGGCGGCGACTCGGCGCCGAGTGGGTTCGTGCTCGCGGCGAATCTCGCGAGCGGACCGGCGGTCGTGTTCGCCGCGAACGACGGCGCCGCCGGCAGCGAGCCGTGGATCGTGCCGGCGACGGCGGTCGGACTCGCCGCGTTGCGTCGAGTGCGCGCGTCGTGCGCGTCGGCGGGCGTTCCGCCGCGGCTGATCGGCGAAGGTGCACCGCGCGTCGGCAATGCGGCGTTCGCGGTTCGGATCGAGGACGCAACGCCGTCGTCGCCGGTTGCGTTGCTGCTCGCTTCCGGGATCACCGAATGGTCGGGATGCGCGGTGCTGTCCGCCGCGGCGGCGACGGTCGTCGCGACGACGAACGCGAACGGCGTTGCGCGGATCGCGCTGCCGGTCCCGTTCGATCCGTCGTTGATCGGCGCGCGGCTCTACGCGCAGCCGGCAGTGCCGCGCGCCGGTGGTTTCGTGCTCGGCGTCGTCGACCTCGGTGGCGTTCGCGCACTCGTCGTCGGCGGGTGACGAGCGCGACGGCGACATTCGGCGCGGTGGGTGGTATTCGTCACGCGCTTTTCGGAGCACTGACGATGGCGACACGGACGGAAACTGCGAACTCGATTGGTCTGTTGATTCTGCGAGTCGGGATGGGCGCGCTGATGCTGCCGAGTGGCATCACCAAGCTGAAGTGGCTGAGAGAGGGAACGGAGTTCGGCGACCCGATCGGCCTCGGCCCGCAACTGAGCTTGATCCTCGTCGTCGCCGCCGAGTTCTTGGGCTCGATCGGCGTCATGCTCGGCTTCGCGACGCGACTCGCGGCATTCGGGATCGCGTTCACGATGGGCGTAGCCGCATTCGTCGCGCACGCCAACGACCCGTGGCTGATGGGGCCCGGCGTCGCAGTCAGCAAGCAACCCGCGCTGATGTTCCTGGTGCCGTTCCTCGCGCTCGTCTTCACCGGCGCCGGCATGTACTCGGTCGACGCCTACCTGTTCGGTCGCAAGGGTCGCGGCGGAAAGTGATCCGCGCCGCGCTGTAAGGACCCGGCGCGCCGTGCGTCGGCAGAGGCGACCATGAACGAAACCCGCCTCGACCTGACTGGAATGACCTGCGCCGCCTGCGCGCGGCGCATCGAACGCGCGCTGCGCGCCGTCGACGGCGTCGCCCGCGCCGACGTCAACTTCGCGACCGAACAAGCGCAGGTCGAGTTCGACCCGGCGCGCGCCGATCGCACGGCACTGCGCGCCGCCGTCGTCGGCGCTGGCTACGGCGTCGTCGAGCCGCACGACGACGACTCCGGCACGAGCGGACGCACCGAGGCAGAGCGCACCGAACGACGCGCGCTGATCCGCGACCTCGTCGTCGCGGCGGCTGCGACGGTGCCGCTGCTCGTGCTCGGGATGTCGCACGGTGCGATTCCGGGCGCCGACGGGCACGTCGGGCGCATCGTCCAACTCGTGCTCGCGACGATCGTCGTGTTTGGGCCCGGGCGCAGATTCGTCGTCAAGGGGATCCAGGCGGCGCGCCACCGCAGCGCCGACATGAACACGCTGATCGCGATCGGCACGCTCGCGGCGTTCGCGCATTCGGCGTTCGTCGTCGTGACCGGCGCGCACCAGCACGTCTACTTCGAGGCGGCGGCCGCGATCGTGACGTTCGTGCTCTTGGGCAAGTACCTCGAGTCGCGCGCGCGGTGGCAGCTCGGCGACGCCGTTCGGTCGCTGCATGCGCTCGTGCCGGCGACGGCGCAGCGGCGCGACGCCGACGGCGGCGAGACGAGCGTTCCGGTAGCAAGGCTGCAGATCGGCGACGAGGTCGTCGTGCGTCCCGGCGAACGCGTCCCGACCGACGGGCACGTCGTCGACGGCGCGTCGGCGGTCGACGAGTCGATGCTGACCGGCGAGAGCCTGCCGCTCGACAAGGCGGTAGGTGATCGCGTGTTCGGCGGAACGTTGAACGCGCACGGCCGCCTCGTCGTCCGCGTCGATCGCATCGGTGCGCGCACGGCGCTCGCGCAGATCACGGCCGCGGTCGAGCACGCGCAGGGTTCGAAGGCGCCGATCGCGCGCCTCGCCGATCGCGCGAGCGGCGTGTTCGTGCCGATCGTGCTCGCGATCGCGGCGATCACGTTCGCGTTGTGGTGGATCTCGGCGCCGACCGCCGACGGGTTTGCCGCCGCTGTCGAACGAATGGTCGCGGTGCTCGTCATCGCGTGTCCGTGCGCGCTCGGGCTGGCGACGCCGGCCGCCGTCGCCGTCGGCGCGGGGCGCGGGGCGCAGTTGGGGATCCTGTTCCGCGGTGGCGAGGCGTTGGAGGCTGCGGCGCACGTCGACACGGTGTTCGTCGACAAGACCGGGACGCTGACGGCGGGTCGGCCGGAGTTGGTCGCGATCGAAGCGCAACCGGGCGTCGACGCGAACGCGTTGATGCGAGCCGCGGCCGCCGTCGAAGCCGGCAGCGAGCACCCGGTTGCGCGCGCCGTCGTCGCCGCAGCTCTGGAACGCGGGATCGCATTCCGCGTGGCCGACGCGTTCCGTGCGACGGCTGCGGCGGGTGTCGAGGGGCGCGTCGACGGCGCGTTCGTGCGGGTCGGGAAGGCGCAGTGGCTCGCCGCGTCGGGCGTCGACGTCGCGTCGGCGACGTCGCGTGCCGACGAACTCGCGCGCACCGGTGTCACGCCGTTGTTCGTCGCGTCGGACGAACGGCTGCTCGGCTTGCTCGGCGTGGCCGATCGCGTCGTGCCGCAGGCGCGCGACGCCGTCGCCGCGTTCGGTGCTGGTGGTGCATCGGTCGTCATGCTGACCGGCGATCGTGCGGCCGTCGCGAATGCGATCGCGTCGCAGCTTTCGATCACGCGCGTCGAGGCCGACCTGTTGCCGACCGACAAGGCGCGCATCGTCGCTGCGGCTCGCGACTCGGGACGTCGCGTCGCGATGGTCGGCGACGGCGTCAACGACGCGCCGGCGCTGGCGGAGGCCGACGTCGGGATGGCGATGGCGGGCGGCACCGACGTCGCCGCGGCGGCGGCCGACGTCGTGCTGATGCGCGACGGGATCGCCAGTGCGCCGCGGGCTCTGGGGCTCGCGCGCGCGACGATGGCGACCATTCGCCGCAACCTCGTGTTCGCGTCGGTCTACAACGTTCTCGCGATTCCGCTGGCCGCCGGCTGGTCGCTGTCGCCGATCGTCGCGAGTGCGGCGATGTCGTTGTCGAGCGTGTCGGTGTTGGTGAGTTCCCTGTGGTTGCGTCGATGGACCCCGTGATGCCGGAAACCGAAGTTGTGGTGGGTGCGCTGGTCGACGGCCACCGCGAGTTCCTCGCGTTCGTCGAACGGCGGTTGGGCGACCGGGCTGCCGCCGAGGATCTGTTGCAGGAGGCGTTCGTGCGGAGCCTTTCGAAGGTCGACGAACTCCGCGACCCGGACGCCGCGCGCGCGTGGTTCTATCGAATGCTGCGCAACGCGATCGTCGATCGTCACCGCCGCGCGACCGTCGAACGGACGCGCCTCGCCGCGTTCGCCGACGAATTGGCGCAGGCGGAGTCGATGCGCGATGCCGTCGACGCGCAGGTCTGCGCGTGCGTCGGGCGGCTGTTGACGACGCTGAAGCCGGAGTTCGCCGCCGCGCTGCAGCGGATCGATCTCGACGGGGTTGCGGTCAAGGCGTTCGCCGCCGAGGCGGGGATCAGTGAGAGCAACGCGGGCGTGCGCGTGTTCCGGGCGCGACGCGCGCTGCGCGAGCGGGTCGCGCGTGCGTGCGGGTCGTGCGCGGAGCATGGGTGTCTGGATTGCACGTGCGGTGGGGATCGCTGATTCGAAGAAGTGTCCGTACCGTGCCGCATCGGCTGCCCACCTCCCTCACCCGAATCACGATCCCAATGGACAGAAAGAAGGAATGGCAAGCGCGTCACGAGAGGTTCAGGCGCAATGTCGAGTCGGAACGGGCGTCGCGCATCGAGGACGACTGGGAGTCGGAGTTCAGAGAGATGCGTCGGCGAGTGGCACTCGCCATGAGTCAGCGCAACATGCGAGGGGCGGTAGAGAGCGTTGCGTTCTTGTCGTTGCTGTGGAAGGCGACCCTGCTCTACGTCGTAGAGGCGGAGGACGCCGTCCTGGGGAACTGGGACGACGACATCACCTACTGGATCCGGAGGTCCAATTCGTTCGCCGAACCCGAGGAGTTGATTCAGAAGGTGGCGGAGCTGGTCTTCACGACCAAGAGTCGTCCCGTGGGAGACGGTCTCGAGAGGGTTCGCGACGAGCTCGAAGGAAAGATCCGCGACCTCTCCGAACTCCTGCGGAAGCGAATCGGACTGACGTCGTGAACCTCGACCTCACGCGTTCACGCCGACGGCAACCCGACCCACACTGCGATTCGCGAACACCCCAGCGAACGCCGCACGCTGTGTGACCACGGTCGCCGCCAACAACGCGACGACGAACGCGCCGACCGGCAAACCCTCGGGCGCGAGGAACGCGTGGAACAGGAAGATCACGATCGCGATCGGCCCGATCCACATCAGCGCGAGCGGGACGAAGCGACCGCTCAGCAGCAGCACGCCGCCGGCGATCTCGAGGACCTTGATCAGCGTCAGCATTCCGCTGCCGTAGATCGCGCCGAGGAACATCGCGGCCGGCGTGCCTTCTGCGGGGCCGGGCATCGCGAAGAAGTTCAGGAAGTAGTTGGCGCCGAAGACGACGAAGACGAGCCCGAGCAGCAGGCGTGGGATGTGAGCGAAGCGAGACATCTTGGTTCTCCTGTGAAAGTGGTTCTGGCGACTCGACCCCGCGTCACGCGAGGTCGAACAACAACGCTTCCGCCGACTCGTCGGCGGCGATCGTGACCGTGCCGGCGTCCTCGGTGCGCGCGCCGTCGCCGGCCGACAGCACGACGTCGCCGACGCGCAGGCGACCGCGAACGACCTGCACCCACACGCCTCGTCCCGGTGCGACGACGTGCTCGGTCCGCGCACCGGCGTCGAGGCGAATGCGCCGGACGACGGCGTCCTGGTGGATCACGGCGCTGCCGTCGCGACCGTCGGGCGACAGCACGACGACGTTCGCCGCGTCGGCCTGCGCCGGCGTCGGCCGCCATTCGGCGTAGCTCGGCCGCAGCCCGCGCTGCGCCGGCTGGATCCAGATCTGCAGGAAGTGCAACCCTTCGGTCGCGCTCGGGTTGAACTCGCTGTGCGTGACGCCGGTGCCGGCGCTCATCGCCTGCACCTCGCCGGGGCGCAACACGCGCCCGTTGCCGAGGCTGTCGCGGTGCTCCAGCGCGCCCGACAGGACGTAGCTGAAGATCTCCATGTCGCGATGCGGGTGCGTGCCGAACCCGGCACCCGGCACGACGCGGTCCTCGTTGACGACGCGGAGCGTTCGGAAACCCATCTGCGCCGGGTCGTGATAGCTTGCGAAGCTGAACGTGTGCCGACTGTCGAGCCAGCCGTGGTCGGCGTGGCCGCGCTCGGCGGCCGGACGAACGGTGAAGCGCGGCGAAGTCGTCGTTGTGCGTTCCATGATGCGACGAGGTTCGGTCGCAGCCGCGGCGTTCACCAATGCCGAGTGCTTCCGAAGGTCATGCGCTCTGGTTATGAACGGGCGCCGACCATGGAGTTCCATCAGCTTCGATACTTCGTCGCCGCCGCCGAGACGTCGAGCATCTCGCGCGCCGCCGAGCGCGAGCACGTCTCGCAGCCGGCGATCAGCCGGCAGATCGCGCTGCTGGAGACGCAACTCGGCGTCGCGCTGTTCGATCGCGTGCGGAAGCGGATTCAACTGACCGACGCCGGGCGCGCGTTCCTGCCGAAGGCGAAGCAGATCCTGTGCGACGCGGCGACGTCGGTGCAGCAGATCCGCGAGCAGTTCGGTGGCGCGCGAAAGACGCTGCGGATCGGGTTCATCGGGCCGTTCCTCGACGACCTCGTGGCGCCGAGCGTGCGGGAACTGCGCAAGCTGCATCCGCGCACCGACTGCGCGCTGTTCGACCTGCCGCCGCGTGCGCAGATCGAACGATTGCAGACGCACGGGCTCGACGCGGCGATCCTCGGCAACCTCGGCGACGACCACCGCAGCGAGTTCGCCGTGCGCACGTTGAGCCGCCATCGGATGGCCGTCGTGCTGCCCGATGCGCATGTCGCGGTCGGCCGCGCGCCGATCGACCTCGCACGGTTGCGCCACGAGGACTGGATCTCGCTGTCGGAGACCTTCTATCCCGGCCGGCGACAGTTCCTGCGCGCCGCGTGCGCCGCCGCCGGGTTCGAGCCGCGAATCGTCGCCGAGGTCGATTCGGTCGCGTTGATGCTCGGTTCGGTCGCCGCCGGCGGGGGTGTCGCGCTCGCGCCGCGCCACGCGAAGAAGCTGCCGCACGCCGGGTGCGCGTTCGTCGATCTCGTGGCACCAGCGCCGGTCACCGAGCTGCTGCTGCTGACGGCGAAGGGGCCGCAGGCGCGCGAGCTGCAGGATCTCGCGCGGATCCTCGTGGCGCGGGCGAAGGGACTGCACGAGGCGTGACGCGCCGCGTCGGTGTGTCCGTACGGGACGATCGCGGATCGACGGCGGTCACCGACGATCGATGGGCTCGCGACGCAGAACCAATCGTGCAGCTCACCAGCCCGCCGGTTACACGTCCCCGACCGTGACCATGCCGCGCCGTTCGTTCGTCCGTTCCCTCGCGCGCGCCGCCATGTGGACGTGGTTCGCCGCATTCTCGACCGGCTGCGCCACGAACCCCGTCGTCGTGCGCGACACGCCGGTCGCCGAGACGTTCCGCGCGTGGCGGCGATCGGCGATCGACGGTCGGTTGAGCGTCGCATCGACGAACCTGTTTCACGACCTCGGGATCGGCGAACTGGCGAACGGCGACCCCGCCGCGATCGTCGCCGCGTTGCGGCCGTCGGCCGACGACCCCTCGCGCGCGCTGCTGCTGGCCGAGCTGCTCGTGCTCGCGGCGGCGCGGTGCGGTGCCGATCTCGCGAGCGACTGTCATCTCGAGGCGATGCTCGCGGCAGGTCGCGGCCTTCGCGCGCATGCGTCGTCGGCAGCGTCGGCGACCCAGGCTTCGCCGGTCCGCCACGCGCTGCTCGTAGCTCAGCTGGATAGAGCACCAG
>JAEYTU010000044.1 GCA_023433825.1 Planctomycetota bacterium | reverse complement strand
TGACACCCGACGTAACGGCGTCCGCGATGATCTTGTTGACCATCTTGACGACCGGCGACGACTCGTCGCTGATCGCCGTCAGGTCCATTCCCTCGTCGTCGTCGCCGCCTTCCTTCAGCTCGAGATCGCCGTCGTCGAAGCTGTCGAGGATGTCGCCGACCGTGTCCTCGTCGGACTTGTACGCGAGTGGAATGCTCGCCTCGATCGCCTCCTCGGTGCTGACGACAGGTCGCAGCTGACAACCGGTGATGATCCGGATGTCGTCGAGCTTCAGCACGTCGAACGGATTGGCGATCGCGACCGTCAGGATCTGACCGATCTTGTCGATCGGGAAGATCCGATAGCCCTTCGCGACGTCGACCGGCACCGTGTCGAGCACTTCCTTGTTGTGCTTGAGCCGGCGCAGATCGATCGGCGGAAGGTGCGCGGCGCGTGCGATCAGCGACAGCAACTGCGCCTCCGTCGCGAGCCCCTTCTTGACGAGGACCTCGGTGAACGGCCGCTTGTTGGCGGTCGCCTCGACCAACGCCGCGTCGCACGCGGGGCCGTCGATCGTGCCCGACTTGTCGAGCAGCGCCTTCAGCTTCTTCGCGAGCTGGCTCATCTGGACTTCTGCAGCCCCGGCTTGTGCGCGCGTTCCATCAGCCGATCGAACTCGGCCTGATCGGGCGAGTGCAGACGAGCGTCGTCGTAGGTGATCTGACCTGCGCGATAGAGCTCGTAGACGGCCTGATTCATCGTCTTCATCCCGACCTGTCCGCTGGTCTGGATGATCGACGGGATCTGATGCGCCTTGTTCTCGCGAATCAGCGCGCGGATGGCCGGCGTCGCGATCATGACCTCGGCCGCGAGGACGCGACCCTTGCCCTGCACGCGCGGGATCAACTGCTGGCAGATGACGGCGACCAGCGTGAACGAGAGCATCGTCCGGATCTGCTGCTGTTGGTGCGCCGGGAAGACGTCGACGATGCGATTGATCGTCTGCGTCGTGTCCGACGTGTGCAGCGTCGCGAACGTCAAGTGTCCGGTCTCGGCCAGCGTCAGCGCCGACTCGATCGTCTCGAGGTCGCGCATTTCACCGACGAGGACGACGTCGGGATCCTGACGCAACACGGAGCGCAACGCAGGTCCGAAGCCGTGCGTGTCACCGTGGACCTCGCGTTGGTTGACGAGGGACTTCTTGTTGCGATGCAGGAACTCGATCGGATCCTCGATCGTCACGATGTGGCCGGCATCGGTGATGTTGATGTGGTCGACGAGCGATGCGAGCGTCGTCGACTTGCCCGAGCCGGTCGCACCGGTGCACAGCACCAATCCGCGCTGCGACTTGCAGATCATCTCGCAGACGCGGCTGTCGACGCCGAGCTGGTCGAACGTGTACGTCTCGAACGGGATCACGCGCAGCACCGCAGCGACCGTGCCGCGCTGCAGGAACGCGTTCGTCCGGAAGCGGCCCATGCCCTGCACACCGAACGAGAAGTCGATCTCGAGGCTCTTCTCGAACTTCGCGATCTGGTCGGCGCCGAGGACCGAGTAGACGAGCTTCTTCGTGACCTCGGGCGTCAGCGTCTCGTACTCGGTGTCCGCGAGCTTGCCGTCGACACGGATCTTCGGCGGTGCCCCGACGCTCAAATGAAGGTCGGAACCTCCACGCTGGATCATCAGGTTCAGAAGTTCTTCCATCGAAACCATCGGCGTCTCCCGGGCAATGGGCGCGGGGCGTCGATGCGCCCCGGATCGCTCGGGTCTATCGGCAGGTGCGGCCGATCGGATTGAGGCGCCGATGGACTCCGTCGCGGGATGCGTCGGTGTCCAGGATCGAGACGGGCCGGAAGGAGCCCGCCGCCAGCGGCGCGCGACGTCGCGCTACTTGTGCTCTTCGGTCGCCTTCTTGCGGCGCGCGGCGACCTCGGCCTGGATTTGCGGCGGCACCTGCTCGTAGTGCGACTGCCGCATCGTGAACGTCCCCTCCCCCGCCGTGATCGACCGCAGTTTCGTCGCGTAGTCCTGCATCTCGGCGAGCGGGACCTGCGCGGTGATCACTTGGTCGCCGTCACGCATCTCCATGCCCGACATGCGGCCACGAATCGACGAGAGGTTGCCGGCGACGTCACCCGTGTATCGCTCGGGAACGTGGATCTCGACGTCGACGATCGGCTCCAACAGGATCGGCCGCGCCTTCGCCAACGCGTCGGCGAACGCGCGTTCCCCGGCGATTTGGAACGAGATCTGGTCGGAGTCGACGTCGTGGTACTTCCCGTCGTAGAGCTCCGCGCTGACGTCGACGACCGGGAAGCCGGCGACGACGCCGTGCGACAGCAGTTTGCGGATCCCCTTCTCGACCTCGGGAATGAACTGCCGCGGCACCGAGCCACCGACGACTCCGTCGATGAACTCGAAGCCGGCTCCACGTTCGAGCGGAGCGATCCGGAGGTAGGCCTCGCCGAACTGCCCCTTCCCACCACTCTGCTTCTTGTGGCGGTGATGGCCGTCGGCCTTCGCGGTGATCGTCTCCTGGTACGGGATCGTCGGCGCGTGGTGCGTCGTGCCGACGCCGTAGCGGCGCTGCAGTCGCGCGAGCTGCAACTCCAAGTGCAGCGGGCTCGCACCCGAGACGATCAGCTCGGCCGTCGTCGGATCGCGATGCACGAGGAACGTCGGGTCCTCGGCGTGCAACTTCTCGAGTCCTTGCGCGATCTTCTGTTCGTCGCCGCGACTCTTCGGGAGGACGGCGAGCGAGAACGTCGGCGGCGGGAACGCGAACGGCGCGAACAGCAGTGGATGCGCGTCCGCGGTCACGGTGTCGCCGAGCTGAAGGTCTTCGAGCTTGCCGACGGTGAACAGATCGCCGGCGACGATGCGGTCGGTCGGCTTGTTCTCCTTGCCCTGCGTCAGGTTCAGCGAGCCGACCTTGTCGTGCTTGCCGGTGCGGACGTTCAAGAAGCCGCTCTCGGCTTTGCAGCTGCCGCGGAAGCAGCGCAGGTACGTGATCCGGCCGACATAGGGATCGACGACGACCTTCCAGACACGCGCCGCGAACGGCGCCTCCGTGTCCGGCTCGATCAGGTCTTGGTAGGCCGGGTTGGCGACGTCGAGCGAAGCGCCTCGCGCACCGAACGACACCGGTGACGGCAGCTCGTGCACGATGATCGAGCACAGCTTCTTGAAGCCGAGCATCTTCGGCGGGCAGACCGTGAACAGCGGGACGATCTTGCCCTTCGTGATCGCGGCGGCGAAGTGCGCGTCGAGATCCTCGCGCGACAACGTCATCGTCTCGAGGTACTGCGCGAGCACGTCGTCGTCGGCCTCGGCGACGCCTTCCTCGATCCGTTCGCGGTACTCGGCGGCTCTCGGTCCGTCGCCGGCGAGCACGTCGTGGACGTGCGAGAACCCAGGGCCGCTCTCGTCCGGATAGGTCATCGGAACGACGGCCTTGCCGAAGACCTCGCGAAGCTCGGCGAGCGTCTTCTCGAAGTCGGCCGTCTCGGCGTCGAGGTGCGTGACGAGGATCGCGCGCCCGAGCCCGGCCTTGCCCATCTCGCTCCAGAGGCGGCGCGCGTGGAACGTGACGTGGCTCGCGGCGCTGACGCAGAGGATCCCGGTCTCGACGACCTGCATCGCAGCGAGTGCGTCGGCGACGAAGTCGGGATGGCCCGGCGTGTCGATGACGTTCAGCGTCACGTTGTCCAGGTCCATGTGGAAGACGTGCGCGGACAGCGTCTGTTTGCGCTCCTTCTCCTCCGGCTCCGTGTCGCTGACGCTGGTGCCGTCCGCAGTACTGCCGTGTCGCGGCGAGAGCTTGGTCAGGAAGGCGAGGGCATCGACGACAGCGGTCTTGCCGCTGTGCCCGTGCCCGAAGAGCGCAATGTTGCGCAGGTCTCCGGATCGGTGGGCCATGGATCAGCTCCGGTGGTTCACGAACGCAGTTCGCGCCGCGCCCGCACGCACATCGCGCCGGGCCGCGAGTGCGAGAGGCTCAGCCCGGGATCCGAGGAGCCCTCCGGAGCAGTACGCGCACCTCCCTCCCGCGACGGGACGACAGCAGAGGAATGGTGTGCGGACGACGGCGGCAGCTCATGGGTTCCCGGCGGAAGCGCACGGGATGATAGGAGCGTGCAACCGCGGGGATCAACCGGCGCGGGTCGCGCGCATCAGAGCACTTCGCCGACGACGATCTCGACGCGGCGATTGCGCGCCTTCGCATTCGCACCGCCGGCGAGGTCCGGATCGTGCTCGCCGAAGCCGACGACGACGATGTTGCGCGCCGGGACGCCACCCTTGTCGATCAACCAAGTCGCGACGGCGTCGGCGCGTTCGGCCGACAGATGGCGATTGCTGCGGAACTGATCCTTCGTGCGCGTGATCGGATCCGTGTCGGTGTGACC
>JAEYTU010000030.1 GCA_023433825.1 Planctomycetota bacterium | reverse complement strand
CTCGCCGGGGTCGTCGCGGCGACGGCGCCGCTTTGGGACGGGTCGGCGGGATATCTCTCGGGCGTCGTCGTCGTGCTCGCGCTCGCGTCGCTGGCGTCGGTCGTCGCGGCGGCACGGCTCGCGGCAGGCGGCGTGGGTCGCGCGAGCGGCTTCGGCGTCGCGCAGACGAAGGTCGCGGCGCTGCTCGCGGCCGTGCTGGTCGCGGTCTGGTTCGACGTCGTCTACTTCGCGCCGAAGGCGCTGACCGAGGTCCTCGCCGGGCATCTGCTCGTGCCGGCCGTCGCGATCGTCGCGGCGTTGACGGTTCGGCCGTCCGGCGTGGCGGAGGGCCGGCGCACGCGGAGTGTGTTCGTCGCGGCGGTGTTGCTCGGGCTGTGCGCCGCCGTTCGCCCGCACCTTGCACCGGGTGTCGCCGTCGCGTTGCTGTGGCTCGTCGCCGCGAGTCCGCGTGAACGGTGGCGCGCCGCGCTGCTCGGTGCGGCGCTTCCGGTCGTCGCGTTCGGACTCGTCGACTGGGTCACGCACGGGCGGCCGTTCGCGAGTCTGCTCGTCAACTTCACGTTCAACGTCGGCGAAGGGCGCAGCCTCGACTACGGCTGGCTGCCGAAGCACCAGTACGCGGTCTACCTGTGGGAGACGTGGACGCCGCCGGTCGCGATCGCGTTCGGGGCGCTGTGGTGCCTCTCGTTGCGCGCCGCACCGCTGCCGGCGCTCGTCGCGCTGGCGATCGTCGGATCGCACTCGCTGCTCGGGCACAAGGAGTACCGCTTCGTGCAGCCGGCCGTGCCGCTGCTGCTGGTCGGCGTCGCGATCGGCGCGGCGAACGTCGTGCGACGGCTGCGCGAGACGCGGCGTGGGGTCGCCGTCGCGGCGTTCGTCGTCATGTTCGCCGGCGCGTCGCTGTGGGCCGGGAGCGGGTTCCACTGGGGCAAGACGCCGACCGGGCTGTCCGGCAAGCGCGGGAGTGAGAGTCACTGGACCGCGCACGGCGATGCGCTGCGCGCGATGCGAGAGTTGTCGCGGCGTTCCGACGTGCGCGGCGTCGCCGTCACGGGGATCGAGTGGCAGTTCAGCGGTGGTTACACGTGGCTGCATCACGCGGTGCCGCTGTACTTCGTCGACCTGCCGGAGACGCCGGGGCCGGCGTGGGAGAACGTGAACTACGTCGTCGCGAAGGCGACGAGTGCGGGCGCGACCGGCGTGCCGGCGACGTTCGTCGAGGTCGCGCGGTTCGGCGAGGTGCGCGTGCTGCGGCGGGAGGGGGAGGTCGTCGTGCGCGCCGGGTATGACGTCAATCAGGTGTTGCAGGCGCGCAAGGAGTGAGACGAATGCGAGGGACGTTCTCGGCAGCGGCGATGGGGGGACTCAGGCGTCGCACACGTTCGTTCGTGGCGTTGCTGATCGGGGCGTCGTGCGCCGCGGCGTGCGGCGGCGGCGAGGAGCCGGCGGTCGTCGAGCCCGCGGTCGTCGAGGCAGCGCCGGATGTCGCGAGCGTCCTTCGCGACGCGCAGGCGGAGGCGCAGCGACGCGGAGTCGACGTGCTGCTCTGCTTCGATCGCTTCGCGTCCACGCCGAACCTCGAAGCGCGTGTGTCCGATCCGTACGCCGCCGCGGAGTTGTCGAAGGACTTCGTCTCGGTCCACGTCGACACGGGGCCTTCGACGTTCTACCGACGGTTGCCGCCGACCGTCGCCGTCCTGCGCATCATTGGATTGGGCGGGGGACACTCTGGTGATTCCGAGACCGGAGACACGCACTCCTTCCACAAGTCGATGGATTCGTTCATGTCGACCTTCACGCTGCTCGATGCAGCGGGTCGTCCGTACGCGCTGCACTTGGTGGGCGACGACGTCGACGTCGAGTCCCTCGTCGCCGACCTGCGGGCTCTGCGCGAGATTCGCGTGCGGCGCGACGCAGCAGTGGCGCGGGCCGCCGCGGCATCGGGCGCCGAGCGGATTCGCGAACTGCACGCCGCACTCGCGGAACTCGACGAGTACGTCGTCCAGCGGTGCTATCCGGAAGAGTTGGAGGAGATCGCCGCGGCGAATGCCCCGCGAGCGTCGCGCGCTTGGGCTGGCAAGCAGCTCTCGTTCCGGCGGATCGCCGTGGGGACCGCCGCGATTGCCGACAAACTCGCCGACCACGAGTCGTCGAAATTTGCGACCGACCAGCAGGCGCGCGCCGATCTCTTCTCGCTCGTGGCATCCGTCGACGCCGATCCCGAGGCGCACCAGTTCGTCGTGACCATGCTCGTGCAGCAAGCGCTGTCGACGACGCTGTACGAATCCGAGCGCCAACCTCTGCTCGACGCGCTCGCCGCTGCGAAGGCGCTGTCGCCACGTTCGCAGTTCGTGCCGGTGCTCCGGTACTTGGAGGCGATGGTTCGCCGGCACGAGTACCGGCGGTAGCGGCGTCGCGAACGCGCGGCCGACGGGCAGCCGGTGCATCTCCGAGTCTCGCGAGCCCCGGCCGGCGCGCTTCCCGACTCACAGTTCGAGTAGAGCGTCCGATGTACCGGGCCACCGACCGCCGTCGAGATACATCGCGAATCGCGCGAGGTAGTCGTCCAACTCGTTCGCGACGAACTGCAACCACGATGCGGCGATCAGTCGCCCGATCGGACGCTCCTCGTCATGGCGCCACCATTGCGGACTCAGCAGTCTCGTTTCGATGTGACGGACGATCCTCGGAACGGAGCTGCGCCATTCCGTCACCGAGGCTCGCGTCCAGAACGCACATCCATCCATCTCGAACGACGCCATTGGGTCCGAGGTCGCGACGTCCTCCATGCGAGCCCACTCCGCAGACGTGATGGGCTGTCGATACACGACGTCGCAGTGTTGGTCGTCGACGCCGACATGTCGTGGGGCCGTGAGCGAGGCGAGGAAGAGCGAGTCCGGGTCGACGGTGTAGAACGGGCCCGGGACGTTCATCCAATGGCGCGACGCGAAGCGATGGGTCGCCGCCCGTCGTTCCGGCGGCCGTCGCGCCCAGCACGGTGTGGTCACTTCCGCACAGAGCCGCAATGGCCGGCTTCACGGCACCACATCCGGTGTCGTCCGGGTCTCGTGTGACGACGTCCCGTCTCGCGGAGGCCACGCGAACTCCGGCTGTGCTTCTTCACCGCTCGCGCTCGCCGCGCACGAACGCCTCCTCCAGCGCCTCGACGACGGCCAGCGCGTCGTCGACGTCCGACTTCGCGTCGACATCTCATGCCGGCCGCTCGAACACGACTCCGAGTTCGTCCGCGCGATGGCGTTCGAGATTGCGGCAGAACGTCCGCAAGCTGCCTTCGAAGTCGCGTCGTGCCATCGGGGGAGGACACCCGCCGCACGAAAGCCACAGGCTGCCTTCGACGAACGATGCGTGGTGCGCGATGCGCCGCATGGCCGTCGCAAAGGCGGATCGTTCGGCGTCCGCCGTCGCCAACTCTCGCGGATCACTGAACGACTCGCGCACGGGCGACGGCTGCACGTGGACGCACAGGACGTCGAGCCGATTCACCGGCACGAATCTGTGAACGAGTCCGAAGTCCCCGCCCGGGTCCGGATCGGTGGATCCGGGGAACGTCGAGACGACGGCGTAGAGACCCGCGGCTCGGAACGCGTCGACGACGAACCACGACGCGATCTCCAGCGACTCTGGTGAGCCGCCGTCGCCACCGGCGGGCGCGGCGAATCGCAGCGTCGACAGGATGCGGAAGTCATCGCCTTCGTAGCCGAGCGACTCGGTGCTCACCGCTCGCGCTCGCCGCGCACGAATGCCTCCTCCAGCGCCTCGACGACCGCCAACGCGTCGTCGACGTCCGACTTCGCGCCGCGGCCGCCGTGGCGCGCGCCGGTCAGCGCGTCGAGGACGCGTGCGGCGCGCGCGGCGAGGCCGTCGCCGATGCCGGCGGCGACGAGGAGCTGCGGAAGGTCCGCGG
>JAEYTU010000025.1 GCA_023433825.1 Planctomycetota bacterium | reverse complement strand
CGACACGAGGGCGCTACCGACTGGCAGCGCGACCTCGATTACGTGACGGGTCTGAGCCTGCACTGAACCACGAGTGAATCGGCTTTCATGAACAAGCCGACGTCGTCGCGAGCGAGGCGAGCCAGTCGTGCGAGATGGCTCGTAGGACACTCGTTGGGCAACGGAACCGACCACTCGGAGGTCACGATGCAACCAGAAGCTCCGACGAACCCGATCCGCTCCACGCGCCTGCTGCGACCGGAAGTGCGGATTCGGATGCACGCGATTCGCGAAGCACTCCGCTTCCAGCGACTCGCGCGAGCGGCACGAACGCGATGGGCGTTCTGCGCCTCACACGACATGTTCGACGACGCCGAACGAGCGCGCGGGATCGTGCTGGATCGACTACGTGCCGCACGACGGCGCTGGCGTGTCGCACTCGGACTCGCGATGGACACGGGCTGACGGGGCGACGACGGCGCGACGACGGACGTCGCGCCGCGATGCACGTGAGCGGCCGTTCAGCGGTGGCTCAGGTCACCTTCAGTTCGACGTACTAGGACGCGAAGCCGCTCGACGTCGTCGAGCGCGACTTCGAATTTGGATCGCAACACGGAGGCGATCATGGAATCCATCGTGACTGGACTGTTCCCCGACCGACCCACCGCCGAGCGAGCCGCCGAACGCGTCGCCATCGCCGGAATCCCGCGCGAGCGGATTCGCGTCGTCGACGCGTACACGCGAGGACGGCATTCGTTCTTGCGGTCGCGAACATCCGACACCGGTCGCGGCTTGATGCTCGGCGTGTTGTTCGGTGTCGCGTTCGGCACGCTCGTCGGTTCCGCGCTCCCCGACGTCTTCGGGCCCGTGCCGAGTCCGATCGCCGGTGCGGTGATCGGCGCGGTCGCCGGCATCGTCCTCGGCCTCTGCGTCGGACGGGCGACGACGAAGCAGGTGCAAGACGAACTCGAAGAGCACGTCGATCACGGCAAGGTCTTGGTCAGCGTTCGCACCGACAGTGCCGACGCGCAGATGATCCTGACGATCCTCGACGTCGATCACGGCCCGTCGATGGTCACGACGGCGACGTCGTTTCAGTCGGGCACGACGCCGACGCCGGAGCACGAGCGCAAGCGCGCGTCGGGCTGATCTCCGGCGCGGAGGATCAGCTCTGGGGTCCGTCGTAGCAGGCGCGACCCGGCAGACAGGTCGCCGGTTCGGCGAGTTCGTCGTCGGGACCGACGGCCGTGCAGGTGCGCAGGCACCACGAGTAGCCGTCGCCCGGCTGCGTGCGGTCGTCGTAGATCCGTTGATCGATGCTGTGCGTCAGCCGCTGCTTGAGTGCGAGCGCCGGGCAGAGATCGCGACGAATCAGATCGCGGTGCGTGCGCGTCGGCACGGGGAGGGGTTCTTCGTTCACGGGACTCACTCCTCGCTCGCGGCGAACAGGGCTTCGACGAGCACGGCCTTGCCGACCGTCACCTTGTAGGCGTTCTGCGACAGCGGCCGCGCCGCCGCGAACGCCGCTTCCGCACACGCCGCGAACGTCTCGCGCGACGGCGTCTTGCCGATCAGCAGCTTCGCGGCGTCCGCAGCGACGAACGGTGTCGGTGCAACCGAACCGAGCACGATCCGCGCGTCGGTGATCTTGCCGCCGTCGAACGTCAAGCCGACGGCCGCCATCGTCGTCGCCCAGTCGTAGCTGAGCTTCTCGCGGCTCTCGCGGAACGCGCTGCGGAAGCCGGCTTCGCGTTCGCGGAACTGCACGAACATCAGGATCTCGTCGACGCCGAGCACGTGCTCCGGCGCAGCCGCCGCGCCATCGCGCGGGTACAAGTCGGCGACCGCGATGCTGCGCGCCGCGTCGTCCTTGCCCGCCACGAGGACCTGTGCGTCGAGCACGATCAGCGCCGGCGCGACGTTGCTCGGATGCACGCGTACGCAGTCCGAGTAGCCGAGGATCGCGTGGTAACGGTTCTCACCGCCGATCGCGAGGCACGTCGGACCCTTCCCCGAATGTGCGCACGCGAACGCGTCGTTGCGCAGATACCAACAGCGCGACTTCTGCAGCAGGTTGCCGCCGATGGTCGCGCGGTTGCGCACCTGCGGCGTCGCCGCCTCGCCGGCTGCGTCGCGCAGCGCTTCGTAGGCGCGCCCGGCGAGGAACGGTGCCGTCGCGACGTCGGTCAACGTTCGCAGTGCGCCGATCGTCACGAACCCGGGACCGCCCTGACTGCCGGGCAGCACCCCGTACTCGACCATCGCTTCCTTCAGCCGCGACAGGTCGATGACGGTCGCTGGCCGGTCGATGCGTTCCTTCCACCGATCGAGCAGGTCGATGCCGGCGGCCTTGAACGCGGAGTCCTTCGCGGCGCGAGCGGCGGCGTCGCCGACGTCGCTCGGGAGGTAGTAGTCGAACGCGTGCATGGTCAGCCTCGCTTCGCGGCGAGGGCCGCGAGAACCTTGTCCGGGGTGATCGGCAGATGTCGCATCGAGACGCCGATCGCGTTGCTGACGGCATTCGCGATCGCGGCCGCCGGTGCGACGGCCGGTGCCTCGCCGAGCCCCGCCGCGCCGACGTTGTTCTTGCCGTTGCGCACGTCGACCATGACGACGTCGAACGTCGGCATGTCGCGCGGCCCGGCGATCTTGTAGGAGAGGAAGTCGGCGTTCAGCATCCGGCCGTGCGCGTGGTCGATCACGCGCTGCTCGTGCAGCGCGTAGCTGAGGCCCTGGATCATCGCGCCGATGACTTGGCTCTCGGCGAGCTTCTTCGCGATCAACGTCCCGCAGTCCTGCACGGCGAGCATGCGGACGACGCGAACGACACCGGTCCACGTGTCGACCGAGACCTCGGCGAACTGACAGCCGCAGACCTCGTCGGCGTAGCCGTCGAAGTTGCGGAAGCGTTCGCCGCGCGCCTGCACGCCGTCGGCGCCGAGCAGTCGACAGGCCTCTGCGAACGGCATCGGTTCCGCGCCGTCGACGACGAACGCGCCGTCCTTCCGCGCGACCTTCGCCGCGCCGACGCCGAAGTGCTCGGCGACGACGGCGGTCAGCTTGGCGCCGGCCAGCGCAGCGGCGTGGCGGACGGCCGGACTCATGCCGGGCGTCGTCGCGCTGCCGCCGCTGCCGGGACCCGACGGATCGTTCGTGTCGCCGAGGAAGACGCGGACGCGTTCGACCGGGATCTGCAGCTCCTCGGCGGTCAGCATCGCCATGACGGTCTTCATGCCGGTGCCGATGTCCTGCGCGCCGTTGCGGATCTCGACCGTCCCGTCGCGGTGGATCCGGCAGTCAGCGGCGCTGCCGGGACCGCCCATCTGACCCCAACGCGCCGACGACAGCCCGGCGCCGTGCAGGTAGCGCGCGTCGCCGTCGAGTCGCGGGCGGCCCGGGTTCGCGTTGACGGCCGAACTCCAGCCGAACCGCTCGGCACCGAGTTGCCATTCGTAGCGGCGGATCGGCGAGCGATCGTTCTTCAACCGCAGCGCGAGCGGGTCCATCCGGATCGCGCGTGCGAGTTCGTCGAGCATGCCCTCGGCCGCGAACCAGCCCTGCGGGTAGCCGGGTGCGCGCATCGCGCGACCGGCGTCGGTGTCGGTGCGGACGTCGCGCTGCGCGTCGCGGCGACGGCCGCCGGCAACGTAGAACTGCGGCCATCGCGCCGCGCCCGAACCGCCGTAGCCGGGCGAACCGAAACCACGGAAGTCGAACGCCGTGATCGTTCCGTCGGCGGCGACGCCGGCGCGGAGCTGCATGACGGCGCCAGGGCGATTGCCGACGGCCATGTGCTCCTCGTCGCGCGCGAGCATCAGCTTGACCGGCGCCTTCGTCGCCATCGCGAGGCGGGCCGCCGCGACCGCTTCGGCACCCGGCTGCAACTTCGCACCGAAGCCACCGCCGACGTGGTCGGCGATCACGCGAACCTTGCTCTCGGCGAGCCGCAGCGTGTTCGCGAGACCGGCACGCATCGCGAACGTTCCCTGCGTCGACGCGTGCACGACCAGCCCGTTCGTCTCGTCGTACTGCGCGACGATGCCGTGCGTCTCGAGCGCCGAGTGCGTCTGCACCTCACACCGCCACGTGCCGGTCACGGTCGCCTCGGCTTCGGCCAGGCCCTGTTCGATGCCGCTCGCACCGTCGGACGGCCATGGCTCGGTGACGTTGCCGGACGCATCGGTCGCCGGCGCGCCGTTCGCCTTCGCCGGGTCCGTCTGGAACGGCTCGGCGTCGATCTCGACGCGGACGGCGAGCGCCGCGTCGCGCGCCGCGTCGAGCGTCGTCGCGGCGATCGCCGCGAGCTCGTCGCCGACGAAGCGGATCCGCGCGCCGTTCTGCTTCAACGCGACGACGCCGCGGACGCCGGGTGCCTTCTCGGCGGCGCCGAGGTCGAGCCGCGCGAGCCGGCCCTTCGGGACCTTCGAACGCACGATGACGGCGTGCAGCATGCCCGGCAGCTTGACGTCGAACGCGTAGCGCGCCGCGCCGGTGACCTTCGCGATCGCGTCGATGCGCGGGCGCTCGCTGCCGACCGTCTTCAGTTCCGAGTCCAGGTCCCACGGGCGGATGTCGCGGTCGTCCGCCGTGACCTTGACGACCTTCTCGTCGCCGGCAAAGCCGAGACGGAGCTCGAAGTCCTGGGTCATCGTCCACCTCCGGCGCGCGGCGCGTTCGCGGCCTGCTGCACCGCGTCGAAGATCCGGCCGTAGGTGCCGCAGCGGCACAGGTTGCCGGCGAGGTCGTGCTGGATCGTCGCGAGGTCCGGAGTGCCGCGGCGTTCGACGCAGGCGACGGACGCCATGACGAAGCCCGGCGTGCAGAACCCGCACTGCAGCGCATCGCAGGCGACGAACGCTTCCTGCACGGGGTGCAGCTTGCCGTCCTTCGCGAGGCCTTCGATCGTCCGCACCGGTCGGTCGACGGCGTCCATCGCCAGCATCATGCAACTGTTCACCGGCTGGTCGTCGAGCAGCACCGTGCATCCCCCGCAGGCGCCGCGATCGCAGATCCGCTTCGTGCCGGTCAAGTCGGCGCGGTCGCGCAGCGCGTCGAGCAGCGTCGTGCGCGGCTCGACCGTGACCGGCAGCGGGCGCCCGTTGACGGTCAGCGTGATCGCGTGGTCGCCCTTCGCCAGCAATTCGCCGCGACTTCCCTTCGGCGGGCGGGGTTGCGATGCGGCGGGCAACGAACCGGTGACGGCGGCGACCGATGCGCCCTTCAAGAACGATCGTCGCGAGAAGCGCGACGGATCGATGTCGTCGGATGGTGCGGGCATGCAATTCCTCGGGTGGGGGAGGCGGGGACGTTAGCAGGTTTGCGTCGCGCGCTGCCGCGATCGCCGCGGCCGTTCAGCCACCACGGCTCGACGAGCTGTGGTCGTGCACGATCCGAATGCCTTCGGGGAACCGCGCGACGATCAGCGTGAACGTCCCGTCGTCCGGCTGCGCGCGCTCGAGCCGATAGCGACCGAGCACGAGCGCGTGGTCGAACCCGAGCGGCCGGACCTCGATCAGCTCGAACGTCAGCCGGCCGCGCGTCTCGGCGTCGGGATAGGCCTTCTCGAAGTCCGCGAGCAGGCGCTCGTGGCCGCGCGTCAGGCCGCGGCCGCCGAGGAACGTCAGCGCTTCGTCGCGCCAGTACGTCGCGACGAACGCGCGCAGGTCGCCCGCGTTCCATGCCGTGGCCTGCGCCGCGAGCAGGATCTCGACGTCATCGTGATCGATCGGCTGCACGCGCCGCGTCGTCGCCGGGGCGGCGCACGCAGCGGTCAGTGCGGCCACGGCGACCAGCAGCGGTGCGAGACCCGGGACCGTCGGCGCAGTGCGGTCGAACATGGGCGCGGAGCGTAGCGACGAGGCGGCGACGTCTCGCGCGCGCGATCGCGGATGAAGTTCACGCGCAGCGGGCTTTTTGGAGACTCCGCGCTTGTCGCTCCATCGACGCATCGCTAAGGACTCCGCTCTCCCCGGCGCGGACTCGCGTCCGTTGCATCCCCCCTGCACGCCGGGAACGTCCGGCAGGAGCTCTGTGTGCGCACCCTGAGCTTGGCGATCCTCCTCTGCGCGTTCTGGTTCTGCTCGTCGGGTCGCACGGATCCGCTGCTGCTCGGTTGTATGGCCGTCAGCGTGGTCCTCGTCGTCCTCGTCGCGCGGCGCCTCGGCGTGCTCGACGCGCAGGGTCATCCGATCCATCTCGTGCCCCGCGCGATCCCGTTCTGGATCTGGCTGGCGGGGCAAGTCGTGCTGAGCAGCTTCGCCGTGCTGCGCGTGATCCTGAGCCCGCGCATGCCGATCGCGCCGTCCGTGCTGCGCGTGCCGGCGTCGCAGCGGGACGAAGTCGGGCGGACGATTCACGCGAACTGCGTGTCGCTGACCCCGGGGACCGTTTCGCTCGACGTCGACGACGACTCGCTGTTGGTCCACGCGCTGACGAAAGCGAGCGCCGCAGCGCTGCGTGACGGAGAGATGGATCGACGCGTCACCGCCGTCGCGGGGGGCCGCGCATGACGTTCGCCACGACGACGGCGCTCGTCGTCCTGCTGCTCGCGATGGCAGTACTCGTGATCCGCGCGCTCCGCGGACCGACCGTGCAGGACCGGATCCTGGCCGCGAACGCGTTCGGCACGACGACGGTGCTGTGGATCTGCGTCTACGCGCTGTTCAGCGGCCGCGACGACATCGTCGACATCGCGACGATCTACGCGCTGACCTGCTTCGTCGCGACGATCGCCGGGCTCAAGTACGTCGAGCGCGGCGACCTCGGTGTCGGGCTGCGCCGCGACGTCGATCGGAAGTCATGAGCGGCGACATCCGATGAACGTCGTCGTCGAAACCGTCGGTGGTGGGCTCTTGATCCTCGGGTCGCTGGTCGTGCTCGTCGCTGCACTCGGGTTGCTGCGCTTTCCCGACCTGTTCACGCGCATGCACGCGGCCGGCGTCGCCGACACGCTCGGCGTCGCGCTCGTGCTCGTCGGGCTGGTGTTCCTGGTCGACGCCTGGACGACGGCGACGCGGTTCCTGCTGATCCTCGGGTTCGTCTGGTTCACGAGTCCGACGGCCTGCCATGCGCTGGCGCGCAGTGCGTTGGCATCCGGGCTGCGGCCGAAGGTCGACGGCGACGCAGAGCCTGCGCCGACCGAACGCGTGACGGATCTCCCGCGATGACGATCCTCGTCGACATCGTGCTGCTGACGATGCTGACGATCGTCGCGATCGCGTTGACGCGGCTCCGGGATCTGTTCGCCGTCGTCATGCTGTTCTCGATCTACAGCCTGCTGTCGGCTGCGATCTTCACGGTGCTCGATGCGCCCGACGTCGCGATGACCGAGGCCGCCGTCGGCGCAGGAATGTCGACGGTGTTGATGCTGGTCACGCTGAGTCTGGTCGGTCGGTACGAGACGCCGCGCCCGCGCGTGCCGTGGGTCGCGCTCGTGACCGTCGTCGTGACCGGCGCAGCACTCGTCTACGGCCTCTCGGACGCGCCGGGGTTCGGCGATCCACAGGCGGCGCCGCATCGGCACGTCGCGCCGTACTACCTGGAGTCGTCGCTGCGCGAGACCGGCGTGCCGAACGTCGTCACGTCGGTGCTCGCGCACTACCGCGGCTACGACACGCTCGGCGAGACGGCGGTCGTGTTCACGGCCGGCATCGGTGTGCTCGCGCTGCTCGGCGGTCTCCGTCGGCGCGACACGGACCCACAGGAACACTGAGGGCGGCGCAACGTCGATGTCGGAGCCGGTCGTCCTGTCGGTCGTCGTTCGCCTGCTGCTGCCGGCGATCCTGCTGTTCGGGCTCTACGTGCAGGGTCACGGCGAGATCAGCCCGGGCGGTGGGTTCCAAGCCGGTGTGATCGTCGCGACCGGGATCGTCGCGTTCGCACTCGTCCACGGCATCCGCCGTGCGCGCCGCGCGTTGCCGGCCGTGTTCGTCGAGAGCGCGATGGCGGTCGGACTGACGATGTACGTCGGCGTCGGGTTCGCGACGCTGCTGCTCGGCGGCCAGTTCCTCGACTACGCGGCGCTCGCCGCGCAGCCGGCGCTGGGACGACACATCGGGATCTTTCTGATCGAGCTCGGCGTCGGGCTCGCCGTGGCGTCGGTCATGGTGACGATCTTCTTCACGTTCGCGGCGGTCGGCCGTGACGTCGCGGACTCGACCGAGACCGACTCGGACGACGCGGAGGGCGGCGGCCGATGACCGAGTTCCTGCTGCACTACAATCACTGGGTTCCGGTCCTGCTGATGATGCTCGGGCTCTACGTGACGATCGAGAGCCGCAACCTCGTCAAGAAGCTCGTCGGGCTGAACGTCTTCCAGACCGCGATCATCTTCCTCTACGTCTCGATGGGGAAAGTCGACGGCGGGACGATGCCGATCCTCGTCGAAGGCACGACGGTCTACTCGAACCCGCTGCCGCAGGTGTTGATGCTGACGGCGATCGTCGTCGGCGTCGCGACGACGTCGCTTGGTCTCGCACTGGTCGTGCGCATCCATCGCGCCTACGGATCGGTCGAGGAGGACGTCATCGACGCCGAGGACGGCGCATGACGCACGCGCTGATCTTGCAGATCGCCATCCCGCTGCTGGCTGCGCCGCTGTGCGTGCTGACACGTTCGTCGCGCGTCGCCGCCGGCATCGCGGTCGCCGTCGCGGCCTACGGACTCGCCAACGCGCTGCTGCTGTTGTCGACGGTCCTCGACAGCGGCGTCGTCCAATACCTGATCGGCGGCGTCGCGGCGCCGTACGGGATCGAGTACCGGCTCGACCTGCTCGGCGCGTTCGTCCTCGTCGTCGTCGCGACGATCGTCGCCGCGACGACGCTCTGGGCTGCGTTCGGCGCGCAGCACGAGATCGGCAAGGCGCGCGGCGATCTGTTCTTCGCGGCGTGGCTGCTGTGCGGGACCGGACTGAGCGGCATCGTCGTGACCGGCGACCTGTTCAACGTCTTCGTCTTCCTCGAGATCTCGTCGCTGTCGGGCTACGTGCTGGTCGCGCACGGGCGCGAGCGGCGCGCCGTCGTCGCGGCGTTCCGTTATCTGCTGCTCGGCACCGTCGGCGCGTCGTGCCTGCTGATCGGCATTGGCCTGCTCTACATGGTGACCGGCACGCTGAACATGCAGGACCTCGCGGCGCGACTGCCGGAACTCGCGGGGACGAAGTCGGTGCGCGCGGCGTGGGCGTTCCTCAGCGTCGGGCTCTGTCTGAAGGCCGCGGTCTTCCCGCTGCACCTTTGGCTACCCGGCGCCTACGCGACGGCGCCGACCTGCGTCTCGGCACTGCTCGCCGGAACGGCGACCAAGGTCGCGCTGTTCCTGTGGCTTCGCCTGTTCTTCGGCGTGTTCGCCGGGAGCGTCTCGTTCGTCGACCTGCCGATCGACGAGGTGCTGCTGATCCTCGGTGCGACCGGTGCGCTCGTCGGATCGCTGGTCGCGATCTTCCAGGACGAGCCGAAGCGCCTGCTCGCGTGGTCGAGCATCGGTCAGATCGGAATCATCGTCGTCGGGATCAGTCTCGCGTCGCAGACCGGACTCGCCGCGGCGACCGTGCACCTGTGGAACCACGGACTCGTCAAAGCCGGTGCGTTCCTGGCACTCGGCGCGATGGCCTGGCGGCTCCGCATCGGTCGCCGGCCGCTCGTGCTGCGTGACCTTCACGGTCTCGGCCGCACGATGCCGGTCACGTCGGCCGCGCTGCTCGTCGCCGGGTTGGCGTTGATCGGGATGCCGCTGACGGCCGGGTTCGTGTCGAAGTGGCTGATCGTCTCGGCGCTGCTCGAACAGGGGCTGTGGCTCGCAGCCGCCCTCGTGCTCGCCGGGTCGCTGTTCGCCGTGATCTACGTCTGGCGGTTGTTCGACGCGATGTACCTGCAGGCGGCCACGCTGCCGGTCGGACCGCCGTCGCCGCAGATGCCGGTCGAGCCGTCACGGACGACGGCATTCGCACTGGCGGTCCCGACGGTTGCCTTGTGCGGTGCGGGACTCGTGTTCGGCATCGCGACGAAGGGCAGCGTCGGCGTCGCGACGGAGGCCGTCGTTCGACTGCTCGAGGGCGTGCGATGAGCGACGTCGCCCTGCTGATCGGCGCGCTGCTGGCTCCGCTCGTCGCGGCGATCCTCGTCGGTCTGACCGGACGGCGGCCGAACGTGCGCGAGGCGATGTCGCTGATCTGCGCGACCGCCGCGTTCGCCTGCACGGCGGTGCTGCTGCCGCGCGTCGCCGCTGGCGCGCGTCCGGAATTGTGGCTGGCCGAGCCGCTGCCCGGGATCGAGTTGAAGTTCGTCCTCGAACCGATCGGCGCGATGTTCGCCTGCTTGGCGACGTTCCTGTGGATCGTCACGACGATCTACGCGATCGGCTACATGCGCGGTCACGGCGAACGCAACCAGACCCGGTTCTTCGCCTGCTTCGCGCTGGCGCTGCACGCCGTCGTCGGCGCGGCGGCGGCCGGGAACCTGCTGACGTTGTTCGTCTGCTACGAGTTGCTGACCGTGACGACGTACCCGCTCGTCACGCACGCCGGCACCGAACGCGCGTTCCGCGCGGGCCGCGTCTACATCGGGATCCTGCTCGGCACGTCGATCGGACTGCTGCTGCTCGCGATCCTGTGGACGCATTCGATCGCCGGCGGGGGCGACTTCGTCGACGGGGGACTCCTGGCGCCGGCCGCGGCGAGCGGCAACTTCGGTCCCGGTGTCGCGATGGCGCTGTTCACGCTGTTCGCGTTCGGGATCGGCAAGGCCGCGTTGATGCCGTTCCACCGATGGTTGCCGGCGGCGATGGTCGCGCCGACACCGGTCAGCGCGTTGCTGCACGCCGTCGCCGTCGTCAAGACCGGCGTGTTCGCACTGCTGAAGGTCGCCGTCTACGTGTTCGGCGTCGACGGTCTGTCGGCGAGCGGCGCGTCGGTGCCGATCGCGTGGGTCGCCGCCTTCACGATGCTCGTCGCGTCGCTGATCGCGTTGTCGCGCGACGACCTGAAGGAGCGGCGCGCGTACTCGACGATCGCGCAGCTCGCGTACATCGTGGCCGGCGTCGCGACGGCGACGGCCGCCGGCGTCGTCGGCGCCGGGCTCCACATGGTGACGCACGCGGTCGGCAAGATCACACTGTTCTTAGTCGCCGGCGCCGTGATCGTCGCCGCGCACCGGACGTCGAATGG